>VFKQ01000174.1 GCA_009885445.1 Anaerolineaceae bacterium
AATGTGTCGGATGAGTTACTTGCGATGACCACACTCGACCGACTACGCTCGTAGATTTTCGAGGGTCGAATCTTTCGGACCCGGGTTCGATTCCCGGCATCTCCACAACGAACGCGCCACCCATTTTGGGTGGCGCGTTTCGCGTCATGGCTTGATTAAGCAATCCGGCCACAGAGTCCATAGAGATTTTCAAAGGGATTTTCTCAAAGGTCTCTGTGCGCTCTGTGGCTAAATGCATAAGGTGACTCACTAATCCAAAACCTATCTTTCGTTAACAGGAATCTTGCGTCTGTAAAGTAAATTAGGGTATACCAATTTCGACGCCCGTTCAAAGAACAATTGGGCGAGATATTCAAGGAGTACATGTTATGGGAAAAATTATTGGCATTGACCTGGGCACGACCAACAGCGTCGTCGCTGTGATGGAAGGCGGACAGCCGACCGTCATCTCCACCGCCGAGGGCGGGCGCATTTGCCCGTCGGTGGTGGCTTTCAACAAGAACGGCGAAAGACTTGTCGGCGCAACCGCGAAGCGACAGGCCGTAATTAATTCTGAGAATACGATCTATTCCATCAAACGCTTTATGGGCCGTCATTTCGACGAAGTGACCGCCGAGCGCAAGATGGTTCCGTATGAAGTTGTGCGCGGCAACGCGGATGATGTGAAGGTGAAGATTCCGATCACCAACCGCGACTACAGTCCGCAGGAAATCTCCGCGATGATTCTTGGAAAACTCAAAGCGGACGCCGAGGCCTATTTAGGGCAAGCCGTTACACAGGCGGTCATCACCGTCCCGGCCTACTTCAACGATAGTCAACGGCAAGCCACTAAAGACGCGGGCCGCATCGCGGGGCTGGACGTCCAGCGCATTATCAACGAGCCGACAGCATCCGCGCTCGCGTATGGACTCGACAAGAAAAAGGATGAGACCATCCTGGTCTTTGACCTCGGCGGCGGCACGTTCGACGTATCCGTGCTGGAGGTGGGTGAGGGCGTCATCGAGGTGAAAGCCACGAACGGCGACACGCACCTCGGCGGCGATGACTGGGACCAGAAGATCGTCAACTGGGCCGCGGACGAATTTAAGAAAGAACAGGGCATTGACCTGCGCGGCGACCGCCAGGCGCTTCAGCGTTTGCGCGAGGCCGCAGAGAAAGCCAAGATTGAACTGTCGTCTGTGATGGAGACAGAAATTAATCTGCCGTACATCACCGCCGACGCCAGCGGACCGAAACATTTGCAGTTGAAGTTATCGCGCGCCAAGTTTGAGCAGATGACCGAAGACCTGCTGGCACGTTGCCGCAAGCCGTTTGAATCCGCACTCAAAGATGCGAATCTGGCGGCGAATCAACTTAATGAAGTGGTGCTCGTCGGTGGCTCGAGCCGCATGCCGATGGTGCAGGAACTCGTCCGTTCGTTGACGGGCAAAGAGCCGAACAAAGGCGTGAACCCCGATGAAGTCGTCGCCATTGGCGCGGCCATTCAGGGTGGCGTGCTCGGCGGTGAAGTGAAAGACATCCTCCTGCTCGACGTGAGTCCGCTTTCGCTGGGCGTCGAGACTCTCGGCAGTGTGATGACGGTGATGATCGAACGTAACACCACCATCCCGGTTAAGAAAACCGAAACGTATTCGACGGCGGGCGATAACCAGACCGCAGTGGACATTCACATCCTGCAAGGTGAGCGCACTGCCGCGAGTGACAATATGTCACTTGGCCGATTCCGCCTCGACGGAATCCCGCCCGCGCCGCGCGGCGTGCCGCAAGTGGAAGTGACCTTTGACATCGACGCCAACGGCATCCTCAACGTGGCCGCGAAAGACAAGGCTTCCGGCAAGGAGCAAAAGGTGACCGTGACCGCCTCCACGAATCTGAACAAAGGCGATATTGATCGCATGGTCGATGAGGCGCGCCAGCACGAAGGCGAAGACAAGAAGCGCCGCGAACTGATCAACGCACGCAACACCGCGGATGGACTGGTCTATCAAACCGAGAAATCATTGGTTGACCTCGGCGACAAGGTCCCTGCGAATGAGCGCACGACCATCGAATCTAGAATCGCTGAACTGAAGACCGCCTTGCAGGGCGAGGACGTGAACCAGATTCGTAAAGCCAGCGAGTCGGTGCAACAGGCCTTCCATGCGCTGAGCCAGCAGTTGTATGCTCAGGAACAGCCGCAAGCTCAACCCGAAGGCGGTCCGCAACCCGACGGCGATTTTGTCGAAGGTGAAGTGAAGGACGCGTAAGGCGTTTAAAAAATAAAAATAGGCGACCAGTTCAACTGGTCGCCTATTTTTATTGAAATTTTACATCGGTCTACATTGACTCGTGAAATCAGGGAGACCTGCGGTCAAAACTCGGCGGGGTCGCAGACCCACGCCGAGCGGGATTTGCATGTTTTATCTCAATTTCTAACTTACCAAACTCCGATTCCAGAAATGGTTTAGCGTCTGGAGAAGTTGCTACAAGATTATCAAAATCACCCAGTTCCAATGTGCTTAATGCAACATAGCGAAGTTCAAAATAAGAATTGAGTACACTCTTTATTTCTTCCTCATCGCTAGATTTGGCAATGCTTAAGCTGTCTGCATGGGCAAGAACCACCCAATTGTTAACAGCGAAAGATAATAGGATTGTTGTGATGATAATGGAAAAGAAACGTTTGAGCCCGATCATTTAGACCTCCTTGGTTTGCTAAATAGAAAAAAGCATCATATTGCCTATACAAATTTTGTCAGCTCAGTGAATATCAATCACGGCCACGGGGATGTATTTACGGAGGATATTTTCCAGTCGCCCCCTTCAACTATAGTAGTAATGTAACAATCATGAACTCCATTTGTTTCTGACCCAACCATTCCGTCTTCGCCCTCGGCATAAATCTGTAAAAAAAACATCCTTTTGTTGGCTGGATCAGGAGTTGTCCAGCCTTGAAGTTGTATGGTTTCATGGTAGGGTAGAATTTTGACAATCTTTATCTCTTTGATCCTTAATACTTCTTTGATATTGGATACAAATTCTTCGAGTGTATTTTCATATTGCATCGAAAGGCTTAAAAGCCGATATGCTTGCTCAAATAAACCATGATTAATCAATAAATAATACTGTGCTATCACTACGATACTGTCATAATCGCTCTTTTCAGGAACAGAACCTGGGTCAAGTGTGGGAATAGTAGTAGACAAGTCTGGGGTAGGAATACTAAGTCCTGTTGCAAAGGAGTCGATCTTCCAATTATCGCCTTCTTTTACCAAGGTCAAATACTGGGATTGCAAATCCCCGCTCCTTGCTGAACCAGACATAGCACCTTGTCCCCAAGCTTTGATCTGCACATAAAACCTGATTCTATTTTCTTGATCCGGCGTAATAGATGAAACCCCTTGCTCTATTTGCCATACTCTAAGAGGTGCTATGGTAATGATTTCAACAATCTTGAAATGTAGCTTGGCCAACTCCGCATATTCATCCAAGTTTGGAGAGTGACGTCGCGCTGAAGAACTTAGCAATTGATATGCTTCTTCTGATAGCCCGTTCCCAAGAAGGGTATAGTAATCCGTGATGGTCACAATGCCAATGTAATATCCCTCATAACCTGTATCAATGACGTTCTCAGGGAAAACCGGTGCTGGCGTAAGCGTGTTTGCGGCTATGGTAAGAGAACGCTCATCTATCTGCATAACAGGAGGAGCGGTCACGGGGCGATCTGTATCATCTTCAACTGTAGCAGGTTGGTCGAAGCAAGAGTCGCACTAACTGATCTTGGTTGAAGTTCACCAAACATTCGGTCATACTCTTGTTGC
>VFKQ01000127.1 GCA_009885445.1 Anaerolineaceae bacterium
AGAATCTCTTTTTTTCAATTATTGCTTTTTACCGCCCCGCACCACGACCCGCATTACCAATCTATCTCGCGCGCCGAAGCGATATTTGTAATCTTCGTTGCCGCGCATGAAGTCGAACTCAATGCGTCCGTGCTCGATGGCCCATTGCAGGCTGTGCGCCAGCAGAACCCATCCCGGCGACAATTCATTGAACGCGCGATTGACGCCCGAGTTGTAGCCCCACAGACGATTGCCATAATCGAAGTTCAACGCGCCGGCGGCTTTGACTCCGTCCACTTCGAGGAAGGCCAGCCACAGCCAGCCGTTTTGCAAAGCGACTTTTGCCGTGGATTGCATTTGCGCGCGCATCGTTGGGGTGAGAAAAATTTCTTTTTTTGGGTCTTGGGCCATCAGTGTGAAGAATGATTCCATTTCTGCATCCAGCGTAGACTCGTCTGTCACCAAGTACCAGCGCACGGGCAAATCATTCTCCGCGGCGCGGCGCAGTTTGCGGCGAATCTCGTGGCGCTGTTTTTTGTCTATCGCGGCGAGATACGATTCGAAATCTGCGGGCAGAGGGATGGACGGCGCGGGCTGATAGACTTCGCTGTTAAACCTCCAGCCGCGTTGCGCTGATTCCGCTTCGAGCGCGGCCAGGGTGGGCGAAGTCTCGAGGACGTTGTACCAGTCTAAGAGGGCGAACCCGCTTGAGGCGGGGGACGAGGCGAGCAGGTCGAGCAATCCGCTGAGGAAGGGAGTCAAATCGCTCGGGCGGACGATCAAATCCAAAAAATCTGAAATTTCAATTGAGCCGAGCAACATCAATGCAGACTCGCCGTCGCGATTCGTCGTTTGAAAAAGCGGCGCAACGCCGATTAGTTTTTCTTCGTCGTGCGCAGTGACGACGGCCAGCGTTGCCTGCGACCATTCGCCGCCGCCGAGAGCGGCCCACCATTCGCGCAAATATTCGAAACGCAAAAACGGCGAATCGCTGGACGATTCGCGCAAAAGGTTATTCCACTCGTCGGCAAATGAAACGAGGGATTCAAATAAAGTGTGTAGTTTAAATTCCATCGGGTTCCTGCGGGAAGGCGCGCCAAATTTTACCAGTATAATGAGAACAGCAAAATCTCTGCCGCGAATACTAAAGTACGATGTGGCGCGAATTTTCGCGAATACGAACAAAAAAATTCGCGGCAAAAAAATTTTATTTGGTGAATCAACTTGCCTTCCATTGACCTAACTCTGCTCAGCCTCGCGCGTTTTAACGGACAGGAATCTCCGAGCCTGCCGGGTTTGCTTGTGGCGTCGCCGCCCAAACGCGCGGCGCGCGGACGTGAGCGCGAACAATTAATTGTCTCGCTTCTGCTCAACGGCAACACGCCCTTCACCAGCGCCGAATATATGCAATTGGCCAGCGGCGCCGCGGCCACGTTTTACGAATCTGCCGGCTCGCTCACCTCGGCCATGCGCGCCACCGCCGAAAGCCTGAATCAAATTCTGCTCGAGCGCAATCTCGCCAGCACGGGTCGCGGTCAATACGCGCTGGCCTTGCTCACACTGTGCGCCTTGCGCGAATCGCAACTCACCGTTTTGCAATGCGGCCCCACACATGTTTTGCATTTGCACGGCGCAGAAGCGCGGCGCATTCACGACCCCGCATTAAGCGGCAAAGGCCTCGGCCTCGGCCCCATGGTGGAACAATATTTTTCGCAACTCAGCCTCACAGCCGGCGACAGACTTTTGCTAAGCCCCAAACTTCCCGGCGCGTGGGAGGGCGCGCTCGAGTCAGATCGCGGATTGCCCGCGCTCGACGAAACGCGCAAGCGCCTGCTGGCCCTCGTCAACGGCGACGTGAACGCCGCGTTGATTCAAGTGAGCGACGGCGCGGGGACGATCAGCCTGCAACGCCCGACGACGACGGATCAATCGACTCCTGCTCCCGCCTCCGCGCCCTCAGCGGGTGAGGCCTCCGAGGCGCTTAAGCCCGCCCCGAGCGAGTCTGATGCGTCCTCGGTTTTATCCGACGCATTTTTGGCGCACGCGCTGGGCCGCGTCCCGCCCGCAAATGATGCGCCGTCTGCGTACGCGATTCCAGCAATTGACGAACAAACGCAAACTGACGAAGAACTCGTGGAGCAATTGGCCGAGGCGGTCATGCCGCGCGCGTTCCCGGCCTCTATTCCGCGCTTGCAACCCAGCGCCGACGAAATGGATGAGCCAGAATTTGCACTGCCGCCCATCGAAGAGTTAAGCGCGCCTGCGCCGCGCGCGCCCTCGCAGAGTCGTCGCCGCGCCGCGCGCGTCGCCGTCAGTGGATTTGAAGGTTGGCGAAATATCAGCACGCGCCTGGGCGCGGCGCTCGAAAAATTCTTACCGCGTCTGTTGCCTAGCGCAGAGTCAACGCAACCAGCAGAGACTTCGAGCGTGGGCATGATTTTTATTGCGCTGATCGTGCCCGTGGTGGTGGTGACGGCCATGTTCGTGGTCTACACAAAATTTGGGCGCAGTGCATTGTATGACACCTACTTGACACAGGCGAGAGGTTTCGCACAACAGGCGCTGGGCGAAAGCGACCCCGTGCGTCAACGCGAGGCATGGGAGAATACTTTGCAACGCGTAGCGCAGGCCGAAGCCTTCGACCAGACCGCCGACACGCTGACCCTGCGCCAGCAAGCGCAATCACAGCTCGATATTTTATTGGGCGTCAAACGCTTGAGCTTCACGCCGGCTTTTTCAGTGGCGCTCGTCGCGCAGATCAGCCGCATGGCCGCCAGCGAAACAGACTTGTACATGCTCGACGCCACGCAGGGGCGCGTCTTGCGCGCGGCCCAAACGAATAGCGGTTATGAACCCGACCAAAACTTCGATTGTTCGCCCGGCCAGCATGGCGGCGCGACGAGCGGTCCGCTGGTGGATGTGCTGACTCTGCCGCGCCTGAACACGCTCAACTCCACCGTTGTCGGTGTGGATGCGGGCGGCGTGTTGTTATATTGTTCGCCGGGCCAGATTCCACAGGCCCTGCCGCTGGTTGCGCCCAGCACCAACTGGGGCCGCGTCACGGCCTTCACCCTCGAAGGTGACAAATTGTATGTGCTGGATGCGCCCTCGCGCGCGGTGTGGGTCTACCTCAGCAAAGACAGCGCCTTCCCCGACGCGCCCTATTTTTATTTTGGCAGTCAGATTCCTGAATTGACGGATGCCATTGATATTACCGTCAGCGGCGACGATTTGTATTTACTGCACGCCGACGGGCACATGACACACTGCATCTTCAGCCGCATAGAAAATGTGCCCACGCGCTGTGACTCGCCCGTGACCTTGCTCAATCCCTTCGCGGCGTATGGCACGCTGAACGCATTTGCGCAGGCGCACTTCACACAAATGTCACTGGCCGCGCTGACAGATGGCTCGCTGTTTTTGTTGGAAGCCGATGGACAGTCAGTGTATCGTCTGGGTTATAAATCATTTGAACTACTGGATATTTTGCGCGCGCAGACCGGCAACGGCAATCCGTTTCCTGCCAGTCCGTTCGGCGCGATGACCATCAGCCCCAACCACGTTTTGTATATCGCCGTGGGCGGGCAGGTGTACGTTTCAAACGAATCGCCGTGATCATCCGTAGGGACACGGCGACGCCGTGCCCCTACGATGGAATCAACAAAAGGAGAACCCCATGACAAAATCCAGCGGCAGTTTTTTTAGTTCACTCTTGAGTATTTTCACTTCCCTGTTCGGCAAAAAGCCAGCCAACACCACGCCCGCCCAACCCGCGCCCGTGCCGGATAGCGCGAATGAACCCTCTCCGCTGACGACGAGCAAAGTGCTGGTACTCGTCTATGACCCGACCATGGAAGATGGTCAGAAGCTCTCGAAGAAAATGGGTTGGAAGACGGCGGAGCAAATCACCACCGAATATATGGGGGATATTTTGCAAACCAGCGTGGGCACCGCGCGTTATCAGATCGCCCAACGCATCGACATTGACGAGTTCCCCGCCAAAGTGGGCGGCGCGCGCTACACGCCCGAGACGTACATGAAAGTGTTGCGCGGCGAGATGTCTCCGCTCACGCCCAGCGAAGCGGACATGAACGCGATTTTGACGCGCTTCAACATTTTGCCCAAGATCGCGCGCAGTGAAATAGACGAGGTGTGGATCTTCGCCTTCCCGCAGGCCGGCTTCTATGAATCGACCATGGGCGGGGTCGGCGCGTTCTGGTGCAATGCGCCCGCCATCAAAGGCGCGGCAGAAACCTGTCCGCGGCGTTTTGTGGTGATGGGCTTCAACTATGAGCGTGGCGTGGGCGAGATGCTCGAATCGTTTGGGCATCGCGCCGAATCGATCATGGAAAAAACATTCGAGAAACTTGTCGGCTCCACCAATTTGTGGCAACGCTTCATCCGCTACGAAAAGTCCGCGCCCGGGCACGCGGCCTGCGGCAATGTGCACTTCGCGCCCAACAGCGAACGCGACTACGACTGGAACAACCCCAACCCCGTGCAAAGCGAATGCGACGACTGGCTGAAAAACTTCCCCGATTTCAAAGGTGGAGATTTTGTGCGCACCGTCGGCGCGGACGAGTGGGGCAGTGGCGATATCCGCGAACATCATAAATGGTGGCTCAAACACTTCCCGCATGTGTCGGGCCGCAAAAATGGAATCCACAACAACTGGTGGCAGTATATTTTGGACGCCAACAAAGTGAAAGTGTAAATAACAAAACGACCCCGTTTCGACGAAAGAAACGGGGTCGTTCTTATTTCTCAAAAATCAGACTGCAACAAGTGACCGCGCCCTCGGCCTTCGCCAACTCATCCGCCTCAACGCGGACCGTGGAGCGGGTTAGCCCCCCCAGGCGCTTCGCCGTCTGACGGAATTCTGCGGGGTAGATCAGCGCGTTGCCAATCATCAG
>VFKQ01000355.1 GCA_009885445.1 Anaerolineaceae bacterium
ACTTTATGAAACGCAGTTCAAACGCGGGCAGGGTGTGCAATAAAATTTGCCCGCGATATAATTGCGCGACTCGAGTTTTGTGTAAGACCAAGATTTTTTGCCACAGCCCACAGGGTTATAAAGACCACTGAGTTCTTCGAGAAAAACTCTGAGTTCTCTCCCGTAAGAACATCGGGACAACGTGTGCGCTTTGTGGCAAAGTTTAAGCGGAGCCTCGACCCATGTATTTCTACAAAGCCTATCAACTTAATATCCACGCTGATTTTCCGATTCCCGAATTCCCCGCAGGCGACGAGACCAGTATCGCCGATGTGACCATTCGTCACGGCGCGGTTTCGGCGGATTTGGAGAAGGTGTCGAGCAAGGGCGTGGTCTATCAGGCCAGCGAGAATCAATTTTTGTTGAAGATGGACGACATCGCCCGTTATCTCGTGCAGAATGGCAATGAGATTGTCATCGAACCTGCGCCGAATTGTTTGGAAAGTGACGTGCGCGTGTTCATGCTCGGTTCGTGCATGGGCGCGTTGTTGCATCAGCGCAGTATGCTCGTGATTCACGCGGGCGCGATCAAAACTGAGAAGGGCGCGGTGTTATTCACTGGTCCCTCTGGAATTGGCAAAAGCACCACGGTGGGCGAGTTCCTGCGCCGCGGATACAAAATGATGGTGGACGATGTGTGCGGCGTGGTGCTGGACGCGGAGGGTAAGCCGACCGTCCTGCCGGGTTATCCGCGCACGCGGTTGTGGATGGACTCTGCAAAAATGCTGGAACAGGATGTGACCGGTCTCGAGCGCACCCGCCCCGAGATGGAAAAATTTGAGCGCCAAATCCCCGAGCAATATTACGACCAGTCCGCGCCGTTGCATCGTATTTATTTGTTGAACCCCAATAATAAAAACGAACTCAAATTAGTGCCGGTGCAATCCATCAACACGTTTCGTTTTGTGTTGCAAAATACCTATCGCCAGCAATTTCTCGACGGCCTCTCGATGCGCGCCCCGCACTTCACGCTGGTCTCTGCGGTGGCGAAACACAGCAAAGTGGTGCGTGCGTTGCGCCCGAGCGGCGAGTTTAAACTCGTGGAACTGGCTGACATGATCGAGCAGGATTTTGGGTTGGATTAAGATGGGCAATATTTACTGGCTGGCCTCCTATCCCAAATCGGGCAACACGTGGACGCGCATCCTGCTGACGAATTATCTGCGCAACGCAGACGAGCCAGCCGACATCAACAGTCTCGACGGCGGACCCATTGCCAGCGCCCGTCAGGTCTTCGACGACCATGTCGGTCTCGAAGCCTCCGACTTGACGCAAGATCAGATCGAGCGCTATCGTCCGTTCGTGTATGAGCAAATGTCTGAGCAGGCCACCGAGCCGATGTTTTTAAAAGTCCATGATGCGTTTACCTACACACCCTACGGCTATCCATTAATTTCCAAACCAGCCACGGCGGGCGTGTTATATCTTTTGCGCAACCCAATGGACGTGGCCGTTTCTTTCGCGCATCATTCCGCATCCAAGGTGGAGCGCATGGTGCGCAAAATGGGCGAAGCCGACTTTGCCTTTGTGGACAATCCCAAGAGTCTGCACAACCAACTGCGCCAGCGACTCTTAACCTGGAGCGGGCACGTCACCAGTTGGGCGGACGAGCCTGACCTGCGCGTGCTGGTTGTCCGCTACGAAGATTTGAAAGCCGACCCGATTCACAAGTTTGCTGAAATGATTCGCTTCTGCGGCATGGACGACGACCCGGCGCGCATCGAGAAGTCGGTGCAGTTTTCGCAATTCGAGAAGGTTCAAAAACAGGAAGAGGAGCACGGCTTCGGCGAACGCATGCCCGGCGCCAAATCCTTCTTCCGCAAGGGACAGGTGGGTTCGTGGCGCGAAGATTTGAGTCAGGAACTGGCCGATAAATTAATTGCCGACCATGCCGATGTGATGAAGCGCTTTGGGTATTTGAGCGAGAGTGGGGAATTGCTCTATTAACGAAGTAGGGGCAACCCTTCAATGTTGATCAGACTACTTGCTTACGCTGGGCGGGTACCCTTCGGGCATGATATCGCCCCTACCATCGCTACAAGATATGCAAGAAATCAAAAACGCCTGTCTCATGGACAGGCGTTTTGTTGTAAGTTAAGGGTGAAAATCAGGAAGGTCCGCAGACGTCACCGCCGCCGCCATCCGAACCAATGCCGCCACACTCAGTAGGTTGCGGGCCTGTTGGGCTGACACCTTCGGTCCATAAAACGTGCTTCTCAGTGCCGTCGGCCTGGTTCAGGCGCATCAGGCGCGGGGCGACCCATGTGGGCAGGGTCTCGGGGGTTTGTTTGGTATTCATGGTCAATTCTCCTTTGTGATTCAATATGAGTGAAGTGTTCGCATTATAATGTAGGCGCTGGAGATTCCGCAAGCGCTTGCGACCAGCAGATTTCTTGTTTTGGAGACCAAAATATGAGCGATACAATTGAGCTAAATACCGTAATTTCACGCCGCGAAGACTTGATGACCTCGGAGCTGAGCGAGACCGAGGTGGTCATGTTGAACGTGGAGCGCGGCTATTACTACGGCATGCAGTCCACGGCGACTGTCATTTGGAACAACATCGTTGAGCCGCGCTCGATTGCAGACTTGTGCGATTATTTGATGACTCAATTCTCGGTGGAACGGGCTGACTGCGAACGCGACGTGCTGGCCTTCGTGGGCGAGCTGATGAAAGATGGCTTGATTCATGTCGTGGAATAATTTTACTATGGCGGAAGTGACAGTCACCTTGAAGGTGACTGTCACTTTATTCGGCATGGAACCAAGCTCATGCGCATGATTCACGGGAGTGCCCTGTTCGGGAAAGGGGAAATGTCCAACCCTGAACTTCTCCAAGCCGAAAACCGAAACGTGGCGCGCATGCTCGCGGCTGTGGAGGACTGTCCGTGGCAGGGGCGGGACGTGAAAGATTTCCGCGCGCCTCAGGCCCGCGCTGTTTTCGGGTTACAGTTTACTGACGAGTCCGCCGCGCCGACGGGGATTCAAAGCCTCGGCGATTTGACCATCGTCGCAGACGTGCGCCTCGACAACCGCGCCGAACTGGCGAGTCTGCTCGGGTTGGGCGCACCCGCTAACGGCGCGGTCAGCGATGCGGAATTGATTCTGCGTGCGTATCAAAAGTGGGGCGCGGACTGTGCGTCGCATCTGCTCGGCGATTTTGCATTTGTCATCTGGGACGCGGCGGCGCGGCGGATTTTTTGCGCGCGTGATTTCGTCGGCGTGCGTCCGTTTTATTTTCATCACAACCCGCGCGAGGGCCGCTTCGTTTTTTCGAGCGATTTAATTTCCATCACTGCACATCGCGCAGTGCCGACTGAACTTAATCTGGCTTATGTGGCCGGAAGTTTGCAAGTCTTGATCGGCCAATTTTATACGCGCACCGAAACATATTTTCAAGAGATTCAAAAATTGGAACCCGCGCATTGTTTGTTGGTGGATGCAAATGGATTGAAGAGTTGGGCTTATTGGCAACCCGCGCAATTGCCCGAGCGCCGCTATGCCAATGAACGCGAGTATGTGGACGAGTTGCGCGCGCTGTTGCACACCGCTGTTGCAGATCGGATTCAGAGTCCGCACCCCGTTGGCGCGCACATCAGCGGCGGACTCGACTCGTCGAGCATGGCCGTCATCGGGGATCGGATTCTGCGCGAGCACGGCCGCACGCTGACAGGTTTTTCGTGGGCGCCGCCTCTGCCCGACGATTTGGCGGCTCTGCTTCCAAATGACGAACGCAAGCTGGTGGAGGCCGTGCGTGCCGCCGAAGATTTCCCGATTGAATATAATCGTCTGACGGGCGCGCATGTGCTCGCTCACATGCGCCGCGATTATGCTTTGCAACCCACGACCACTTTGCAATTTGAATTGGCCACCAGCGAACATGCCGCGCGCCTCGGCATTCGCACCTTCCTCTCAGGTTGGGGCGGCGACGAGTTGATTGCATTCAATGGCCGCGGATATTTCGCCGACCTGCTTCGTCGCGGACGATGGGTCACACTGTTTCGTGAACTGCGTCAGCGCGGCGAATTGCAGGGCAGCCCCGTGTGGAAGCAGTTAATTGTCAGCGGCGTTTTGCCGCTTCTGCCTGGCGGACTAGTGGATCGCATTAAGCCAGATGATGCACATCCGCGCATCCCGCCGCCTCCACCGAATTATTTACAGCCCGAGTTTGCGAAAGCGCTTTCAAGCGTGAAGCCGCTGACGAAACCTGAATCACACGAAATGCCCGGCATTCGGCGCATGCAACTTTATTTATTTGAATTCGGCCATCTGAGTTACCGCATGGAATCATGGTATGCGCACGGCGCGCGGCAGGGCATGACGTATGTCTTCCCGTTGACCGACAAACGCATCGCCGAGTTTGCACTGAGCATCCCCGATTATTTCTTTTTTAAAAACGGTTGGAAGCGCTATTTGTATCGCACCGCCATGGAAGGCATTTTGCCGGACGTTGTGCGCTGGGCGAAAGTGAAGGAAGACCCGGCCATGTCCATCGGCATGCGCGATGCGCAGAGAGGCACCGCCGAGCAAGCCTGGGCAGACTTAAATGCACGCGTTGACAATCCTTACATTGACGTGGATAAATTCCGCGCGGCGCTGGAGGCGAATGCCGCCCTGCCCGTGGCCGAACGCCAAAACGTCGGGCGCGCACGCTGGCTGGCTTTTTTGACATCGACGATGTATAAAGGCGCGTAGGGGCGACTAAAGTCGCCGCTACATTTGCAAAGCCGATACTTCGACAGGCTCAGCACATCGCCTTCGTCGGCTTGAGTGCCAAACCCATCATTTGTAAGCGCCCAACTATCGAACTATTAAACTATCTCACTATCCAACTTCATGAAACTCTCCCCCCGCATTCAACGCCATCTCGTGCGCTTGCGCCATTTTTTACGCAAGCCATTGCGCGATAAGTGGCTGTTTGTAAAAGCCTACACACTGCTTGGCGTGTCGCGCTTCATCATTCTCACCGTTTCGTTCGAGCGCATTGCGCGCTATCTCGGCCCCTCGCGAGTGGAGAGTCAAGCTGAGGAAACAGAGTCCCATTTGGCCGAGGCGCGCCGCGTGGCCTGGGCCATAGACTCAGCCAGTCGTTATACGCCGTGGAAGAGTAACTGTTATCCGCAGGCGCTATCTGCCAAATATCTTTTGCATCGCCGCGGCATTCATAGCACGTTGTATATGGGCG
>VFKQ01000175.1 GCA_009885445.1 Anaerolineaceae bacterium
GTGCCTGGATGCTGTTTCTTCGATATTCTCGTATCTATATTCAACGTCAATGGCCTGTTGTTTCGCGTGAATCTTCGCGGCTTCAATGGACTCGTTCGAGAGGTCGATGCCGGTTGCGTGTGCGCCGCATTTCGCCAGCGCCTCGGTTAATATGCCGCCTCCACAGCCTACATCCAGAACTTTGCGGCCAGAGAGATCAAGCCCGTCGGTGATGAATTTTGTTCGCAAGGGGTTGATCGTGTGAAGTGTGCCCATCTCGCCTTTGGGGTCCCACCAGGTTTGGGCAACCTTGTCGAATTTTTTAATTTCGTCGGCATCAGTATTGATAAATTGGCTCATGGTTCGTTTTCCTTTCAGCGTAGATTTTGCATGCAGATTGAATTTCTTCGAATTTGATATCGTTTGCGAAATTGCAGCCTCCCAGCCCTTCTGGCAATGGGACTCTCTGCAGTCCGTTCCTGTGATATGTTCGTTCCTCGAGTGTTGCCCATAAAAGATTCGGGGTTACCAGTTCATCGTTGAGAACGATTCTGAATTTGTCAACAAGTTCGAATATCCTGTTCAGTTCCGGGTCCGACAATAGACCCCGTGTGGCGGCAAGAAGCGCAGAGATCAAAATATCGATGAGCACGGCTTCGCCGTGGAGCAAATCCGTTTCTGGATGGGTTTCCAACCCGTAACTGAAGGTGTGACCGAAATCCACTTTGCGCGCCAATTCATCTTCAAACAGGTTAGGCTGAAGCTCCTCGAGCATGCCGCCAACTGCGCGGTCCAGGATGGATGCGCTGGTTTCGTCCTGGAATCTGGATTCGATGCTTGAAGTCCCATGTGCTTCGAGCAATTCGAATAATTCATAATCCTTGATTACCGCCAGTTTGATTATCTCGCATAGGCCATTTAAGATGTGCCGTTGGGGAAGAGTTTTTAGAAAACTTCTATCCAGGAAAACTTTTTTCGGTGGTTCAAAAGAACCGAGACGGTTCTTTTGGTTGTTGAAATTAATACCGGCTTTGATACCTATGGATGCGTCCACGTAGCCCATTAAAGTGGTTGGCACTTTGACGTGCGGGATACCGCGACGATAACTACTGGCGACAAACCCGGCTATATCGGTGAGCACTCCGCCGCCGATGGCAATGATCGGCTCATCCCTGCGGTTGATCGGAAATTTATCTAATTCGCGCAGTACCCACAGGAATTTATCGACCGTTTTGTTTTTCTCGCCTGATGGAAAGAGCAGAACCCGCGCATCGATTTTATGAAAGTCGAAGTAATCCCTGATCTGTGTCGAGAAATACTTTTCGACATTCTCGTCGACGATGACGAATCTGCGGGCGTCCCTGCTCCTGCCGACAGAGATGAGCGCATCATTCTCAGGGTTGAAAATGTCCTGGCAATTGGCTACTTCGTATTCGATGGGTCGTTGATAACGCACGCGCCAGACGTGTGCCTTGTCGGTCATACCACATTCCGCCATTCAGACTTTGCTTTCAAAAGTTTTCGAGCCACATCCTGCGCCAGTTGCAGGTTATGGTTTTCGTAGTGACCACATTCGCGGATGTTGGCGTAGGGCACTTCGGCGGCGGTCAGGATGTCGTTGAGAATGTTTTCGTAAATGGCGCAGATTTTTTCTGCGTCGCCTTCATTAAGCAGAATCAGGTAAAAGCCGGTCTGACATCCCATGGGTGCTACGCTGATGAAATTTTCAGGCAAATATTTTTTGAAGCCGAACAATAAGAAATGCTCAAAGGAGTGAAGCTCCGTCGTGGACAGGTATTCGCTGTTCGGCCGGTTAATGCGCAAGTCGACAGAAAAGACCCCGTCGCCATGTTTGCCGGTTGTAAGCGCGCGAAGTTTAACGTGCGGCGCTTTCAATTTCTGATGATCGATTTCGCCAATGGCGCGGCTCTCCCATCCGAGTTGTTCAAGATTGA
>VFKQ01000236.1 GCA_009885445.1 Anaerolineaceae bacterium
CATCCGCTCCGCCGCGCGCCTCCTCATCAAAGGCGAAGCAACCCAAGGCCAGCGCCGTCCCATCCCCGCCATCAGCGCGGCGGAGGTGGCCGAAGCGCGAACCTTCTTCGCGCGCGAGAAGTTCTTCATCTTCGGCCACGCGCGCTCAGGGACGACTCTTCTGATGCGCCTCGTCCGTTTGCACAGCGAAGTGCATTGTAATTATCAGGCGCACTTTTTCACGCGCCCGCCTTTGTTGAAGTCGCTGGTCGATTCGCCCGAGATCGAGGAGTGGCTGACGCGCAAATCGAATCGCTGGAATGCTGGCCGCGACCTTTCTCCGCTCGTCCTGCGCGCCGCCGCGGACTTCATCATGGAGCGCGAGGCCGCAAAATTAGGCAAGCGCATCGTCGGCGACAAGAGTCCCTCCAGCGTGATTCATGGTCAGGCCGTGCGCGACCTGCACACGGTCTACCCGGATGCGAAAATGGTTTACATCGTCCGTGACGGGCGCGATGTGCTTGTTTCGGAGCGCTTCCGCAATTTCGTCGAAGAGTCCAAGTTTCTCACCGCTGAAGATAAGCGCATCGTTGAAGACTTGCGCAAGGACTCAAATCCGTTCACGAACGGCACGCGCTCGATTTTTACAGAGTCTTTTATTCAGCGCGTCGCTAAAGGCTGGGTCGCCAATTTGTCCGAGACCGAGGCCGAAGCGCAGAAATTATTCGCCAAAAATTATTTCGCCCTGCGCTACGAAGACCTGCTGGCGAATCCGCTCAAAGAGATGACGCGCCTGTGGAAATTTCTCGGCGTGAAAAAAACAGACAAGAGTCTCGAGAAAAAAATCGCCGCCGAAATGTCGTCCAACCCCGATGAAGAGTGGCAGGCCAAACGCGATGACGGCATTGCGTCCTTTTTGCCGAAGGGACAGGCCGGCAACTGGCAAAAATTATTTACGCCACGCGACCGCGCCGTTTTCAAATCGGTCGCCAACGAAATGTTGTCACGCTGGAAGTACGCAACAGGAGCAGATTGGTAATGATTCACAATTGCGGTTTAAACACAAAGGGCACAAAGGGCACCAAGGGAAAACCTTGGGCGCAGAATCCTTTGTGTACTTCGTGTCCTTCGTGGTTAATTTTTTCACGCGAAGGCCGCGAGTCTGTTTGCTTCCAGCAGGAGGATGAACGATGCCGCGCATAGGAATGAATCCCTCGCGAGGACGCAAGACGGGTTACACGCCGCCGCGTGTGACGCTGGCCATGCTCACTTACATCCCCGAAGAAGCGGGATATTTCGAGCATCGTTTTGACGTCCTCAAACTCAGCATCGCCAGCCTGCTGGCGCACACGCCTCAGCCCTTCGACTTGCTCATTTTCGACAATGCCTCCTGCCCGCCCGTCGTAGATTACCTGCGCGGCCTGCGCGACGAAGGCCTGATTCAATATTTGATTCTCTCCGACCGCAACATCGGCAAGATGGGCGCGCTCAAAATCATCGCCAACGCCGCGCCCGGCGAAATTTTAGCCTACACCGACGACGACGTTTTCTTCCTGCCCGGCTGGCTCGAAACTCATCTCAATATTTACGACACCTTTCCAAACGTCGGCCTCGTCACCGGCTATTACATCCGCGCCCACACCGGGTACGCGCTCGAATCCACGCTCAAGTTTGCGGCACAGCCCGACGTAAAAATGCAACGCGGACAGATGCTCGAAGAAAAATGGGAACAGCACTTCATCGACAACATGGGCCGCACCTGGGAAAAATATCGCGAGGAGACTCACGGCCTCGAAGATATCGCCCTCACCTATCGCGGCATCGAAGTCTTCGCCTCGGCCGGTCATCATCAATTTGTGGCCGCGCGCAAAACTTTACTCAAAGCCTTCCCTGACGATTGGAGTCACGAACTCATGGGTCAGATGCGCGAACTCGAAACCGCCCTCGACTCAATGGGTTATCTGCGTCTCTCCACGCGCCAACCCGTCACGCGCCTGCTCGGCAACGAACTTTCCTCCGAGATGGTTGATGAGGCCCGCGCTTACGGCCTCTCTGCGCGCGGCGTGCAACACAAACCCAGCTCCGTCAGCTCGCGGCTTTTGCACAACAGCCTCGTCCGCCGCGCCGCGCGTTACATCTATAATCAGATGTACAAGATTATCAATACATGAAAATAGTTGCCGCACTCTTAGCCCCCTCCCGTCCTCCCCCAAATACAACAAGAGAATTCTTGTTGCCATTCAGTCGGCTTCTGTCGTATTTGGGGGAGGTGCCCGCGAAGCGGGCGGAGGGGGCATGAAATTCTTAATCGCCGGACTCGGCTCCATCGGACGCCGCCACCTGCGCAATTTGATTGCCCTCAACGAAACGGACATCGTGCTCCTGCGCACCGGCCACGCCTCATTGCCCGAACTGGAAGCGGGCGCCTACCCAACCGAGTCGACTCTGGCTGACGCCCTCTCGCGCCACAAACCCGACGCCGTCATCGTCGCCAACCCGACAGCATTGCACATGAGCGTCGCCATCCCCGCCGCGCTTGCGGGTTGTGCCGTGCTCATCGAAAAACCCCTCGCTGACAACTTGTCCCGCGTGGACGAATTGCGCGCCGCCGCGAAAAACAATGCGGGCAAAATTCTCGTCGCGTTTCAGTTTCGCTTTCATCCAACGATTCAAAAGGCGCGCGAATTAATTCAGCAAGGCGCGCTCGGAAAAATATTAACCGTCCACGCGCATTGGGGCGAGTATCTTCCGCAATGGCATCCGTGGGAAGACTATCGTCAGAGTTACGCGGCGCGCGCAGACCTCGGCGGTGGCGCGATTGCCACGTTGACTCATCCGCTCGATTATTTGCGCTTCATCATCGGCGAGATCGACTCGCTCAATTCTCTTCATGGACATGTGTCGCCTCTTGAAATCGATGTGGAAGACGTGGCCGAGATGAGCGTGAAATTTGTCAGCGGCGCGATTGGTGGCGTGCATGTCAATCTCGTGCAGAGGCCGCCCGCGAATCGATTTGAGATCGTCGGCACACAGGGCACACTGCGTTGGGAGGGCGCGGAGGGCATTCTGTACTTTCTCAAAATGCCGGCCGCGTTTGGAACTTATTCCACGAACCCGCCCGCGCCTCTCGTGGAGACGTTTTCTCCGCCCGAAAATTTTGAGCGCAACGACATGTTCCTCGACGAGATGAAACACTTCATCGCCGTCGCGCGCGGTGAGGCCAGTCCGCGTTGCTCGCTGGAAGATGGGATTCGCGTCCAGCAGTTGGTGCAGATGGCGCGCGGCGGCTGAGGGGAGAATCCGCTTTTTTGGGGGGGCACCCGCTTTGGGCGCGGGGTGAGGCGTGGCGTGGGTCCGCGTGAAAAATCCAAAATTCAGTCGGTGAATTTTGAAGTATAATTTGCGCTTGCAAAAAAAACTTCGGAAGTCTCTCGTAGTACTTCCGAAGTTTATTAACTAAATGGAGCAAACAATGTCAAAAGCAAAATTAATTTCCCCCTACGGCGGCAAGCTGGTGAACCTGGTCGTTGAAGGAAAAGAGCGCGAGGAACTTTTACATCGCGCCGCGCAAATGCCATCGATCAAAATTACGATGCGCAATTTGTGCGACCTGGAACTGCTGGCCAATGGCGGATTTTCGCCGCTAAAAACTTTCATGGGCAAAGCGGACTATGAGCATGTGTTGCACGAGATGCGCCTCGCCGACGGGACGCTGTGGCCCCTGCCGATCACGCTGACGGCGGACCCGAAGGAATTGCCAGCGGTGGGCGAGGAACTTGTTCTGCGAAATTCGAACAACGATACGATTGCAGTGATGACTCTCGATGAGGTTTTTCATTGGGACGCGCAGACCGAGGCCACGCTGGCTTATGGCTCGACTGACACGAAGCACCCGATGGTTTCTGAGATGGCGCGTTGGGGCAAGGTGTGCATCAGCGGCCCGTTGAAAATTGTAAACATGCCGAAGTATTATGACTTCGTTAATTTGCGTCACACGCCCGTGCAAGTGCGCGAAATACTGGAAGACATGGGCCACGATAACGTGGTCGCTTTTCAAACGCGCAATCCTCTGCATCGCATCCACGAAGAATTAACCAAGCGCGCCGCCGCCGAAGTGAAAGGCTCGTTGATTGTGCATCCTGTCGTCGGCATGACCAAGCCCGGTGACGTGGATCATTACACGCGCGTGCGCACGTATAAAGCATTGGTGGATAATCATTACGATAAAAAAGATACGATGCTCAGCCTGCTCCCGCTGGCAATGAGAATGGCCGGGCCGAAGGAAGCAGTGTTACACGCCATCATCCGCCGCAATCACGGCGCGAATCATTTCATCGTTGGCCGCGATCATGCCGGGCCGGGGAACGATTCAACGGGCAAGCCGTTCTACGGTCCGTATGATGCGCAAACCTTGATGCAGGCGCACGAAAAAGAATTGGGCGTCAAGATGGTCCCGTTCGAGATGCTCGTTTATCTGCCCGACGAGAGTCGCTACGTCGAAGAGAAAGACGTGCCCACGGGCGCGAAGGTCGCGAATATTTCTGGCACGCAAGTGCGCGATGATTTTCTGGCGAAGGGCAAACTTTTGCCCGAATGGTTCACGCGCCCCGAGACCGCAGAGATTCTGCGCGAGATGTATCCGCCGCGCAATAAGCAGGGATTTTGTATTTGGTTCACCGGCCTGAGCGGGTCGGGCAAAAGCGCGACGACGCAAGTACTCACGTCTCTGCTCCTCGAGCGCGGACGTGAACTGACCATCCTCGACGGCGACGTTGTGCGCACGCATTTGAGCAAAGGCCTCGGCTTCAGCAAAGAAGACCGCGACACAAATATTATTCGCATCGGTTTCGTGGCCGGCGAAATTGTCGGCGCGAGCGGCGCGGTGATTTGCGCGGCCATCAGCCCGTATCGCTCCACGCGCGAAGAAGCGCGCAAGATGGTCGGCGAGAATTTCATCGAAGTCTTCATGGACACGCCCGTTGAAGTTTGCGAAGAGCGCGACGTGAAAGGCCTCTACGCCAAAGCGCGTCAGGCCATGCACGACGGCAAGCCGATGGGCTTCACCGGCGTCGACGACCCGTACGAGCCGCCGATTCAACCCGAGATCACAGTCAAGGGTTATGAGTCCACGCCCGAAGACAACGCGCAACTGATCGTTAAATATTTAATGGATCAGGGCTACGTGCTTTCGTAAGAATAAATTGTAGGGGCGTAGCAATGCTACGCCCCTACATGTATCAATGCCTCGACTTAATCCACATCTCGCCACATTCCTCGCCCTTAGCGGGTTCGCCCTGCTCGGGGCTTTTCTCATCCTGACGGCGACTCCCGAAGGCCTCGGCCTCTCCGATGACTCCATCGCGTACATCGCGGGCGCGCGCAGTCTGCTGGCGGGAGAGGGCTATCGCGAAGCCTGGCTGGCATCCAACGAACCCGTGACGCATTTCCCGCCCGCGTTTTCGGCGACACTGGCGCTGATCGGTTTGCTCGGCGCAGACCCGTTGAACATTGCGCGCTATTTGAATGCGGCGCTGTTTGGTCTGAACGCAGCGCTGTTGGGGTGGATGGGCTGGCGGGCGACAAAATCAGCGCTGGCGGGAATTTTCCTGGCGGCGTTATTCATCCTCAACGAGTCGCTGTTCCGTGTCCACGCGGTGGCAATGAGTGAGCCGCTGTTTATATTTTTTAGTCTGCTGGCATTTTTATGTTTTGACTTTGGAGTGCGCGAGCTTGCTCCTGCACAAAGCTCGCAAGATAACAAAATCGGACAGCAAGCTGTCCGACTCCATATAAATTTCATCGCCCTCGCCGGTCTCCTCACCTCCCTCGCCTACCTCACGCGCTACTCCGGACTCGCACTCGTGGCAACGTTCATCGTCGCCCTCTTCATTATTAATAACACCTGGCGCAAAAAATTCTCAAGCATCGCCATTTTCCTCGTCGGCTACATTCCGCTCGTGCTGGCCTGGAGCATCCACAATGAAATCGTTGCGGGCAACGCGACGAATCGTTCGCTGGTCTGGCACCCCGTCACAGCCGAGAAACTTCAACAGGGACTGCACACTTTCGCCGAGTTCATTGTCCCAGTGGAGGCGTGGCGGAGCGCGCTGTTGCAGACGCCAGCAATTTTGATTGCGGTAATGATTTTGATATCATTGGCTTTGCTGATTTGGTTGGCGCGACAGACATTGCAATTGATTTCCCCTCTCCCAGCGGGACCACGGCTCCCGAAGCAGAGCGGAGTGGAGGAGGGGTTAGGGGTGATGGCGAAATCTTTAGTCTTTAATAACCTCCTCTACATCTTCGGCTATCTGGGCGCGATTTTATTCTCGATTAGTCTCTTCGACGCGAGCACGCCGTTGAAGGCGCGCATCCTTGCGCCGATTTATGTTTCGCTTTTATTTTTACTTGTCAGCGCGTGGGCGTGGGCGTGGACGAATCGCCTGCTAGCAGGGCGGGCGCGCGTGATTTTTTCAGTGTTGATGATTTTTATCTTTAGCGCCTCCGCTACCAGCGCGGCGCAAACCGTGACGGAGTTGTCGCGCGGCGGCACGGGGTACGCGTCGTTTCAATGGTACGATTCCAAAGTCATGGAACTGCTCCGTCAACTGCCCGCCGACGTTGCGATTTACACCAACGAGCCGGGCGCAGTTTATTTATACACAGGCCGCGGCGTGTGGTCACTGCCGACGCGACTCGACCCGGTGACGGGCATCCCGTGGAATGTTTTCGATCAGGGCGCGGCGACAGTTCAACGCGATGTGCGCGCAGGCCGCGCGGTGCTGGCGATATTTAATTTCGACACGCCCGATCTCGCCGCCGATTACGCGGCCATGTCAGACGGCTTATTTATCGCCGAAAAATCGTCGGGCGATATGTTGTTTACTATCGCGCCGTAAAAGAAGGTGGTCGAGTAGCCGCGCTCTTTGCGGCGTATCGAGACCAGAGACTAGAGACTAACAAAATGAAGATTCAAGAAAAATTTAATTTAACAAATCAAGTTGCCATCGTCACGGGCGGCGTGGGTTTGCTCGGCCAGGAATTTTGCAAAACACTGGCCGAAGCGGGCGCGTCTGTGGCTGTGGTGGATTTAAACGCCGACGCCGCGAAAAAAGTTGCCGACAGACTCAATGCAGATGGCTACCGCGCAGACTCTTTCGCCGCCGACATCACCCAAGCTGATTCAGTCCGCGCCATGCGGGACGAAATCATTTCGCGCTTTGGGCGGGTGGACGTGCTGGTGAATTCCGCCGCCCTTGATCCGAAATTTGATGCGACTGCTGCTGAAAAAGGAATTGCCCCCGGCGCCTTCGAAGATTATCCGCTCGCGGACTGGAACGCTGCCATGAACGTGAATCTGACGGGCATGTTCCTCGTCACGCAGGCTTGTGTACAGCCGATGCTCGCGCAAGGAAAAAAGGGAAGCATAATTAATATCTGTTCCACGTATGGACTCAACGGCCCAGACCAAAGCATCTACATCA
>VFKQ01000307.1 GCA_009885445.1 Anaerolineaceae bacterium
ACCACGGATGAAAGGGATAAAAGGCAAGCCTTCGCGCTCTCAAATATCCTTCGCGGCCTTCGCCGCTTCGCGGTGAGAAAAGCGCAGAAACTGACCGTGCTCAGTATAGACAGGGAAACACGTGGATAAGTGATTCATATCGGATAAAATCAGGAAATGACATCACAAATGAAAACTTCTGCACCCGCCAGCATTCACAAACTGGTTGAAACCTTCGAGAAGAATATTGAGCAGTATCGTTCGAGCAAGAACGAGACGGAACTGCGCCGTGAGTTTTTGGATAAGTTCTTTACGGCTTTAGGCTGGGATGTAGATAATCTTCAAGGCGCACGAGAAGCCGAGAAGGAAGTGGCGCATGAATTCTCGGTGGAGGTGGCGGGACAGGGCAAAAAAGCGGACTATGCTTTTCGGATTGGCGGGGATAAATTTGATTTTCTCGTCGAAGCCAAGAAGCCCTCGGTAAAAATCGAATCTAATTTGGATGCGGCATTTCAAATCCGACGTTATGGGTGGAGCGCGAAGATTCCCGTCAACATCCTGACCGACTTTGAACATTTCGCCGTGTACGATTGCCGCGTGAAACCAAAATATGGGGAGAAGGCAGTCCTTAATCGCCAAATGCTTTTCCATTACAAGGAATACATCGAGAAATGGGATGAGATCGCAAGTATCTTTTCTCCCGAGGCGATTCGCGCGGGGTCTTTGAGCGAGTATGTCAAAAGCATTAAAGGCAAACGCGGCACAGCGGACGTGGACGACGATTTCCTGCAGGAGATTGAGCGGTGGCGTGAGTTGCTGGCAAAGAATATCGCTTCACAAAATGAATGGATTGATATAGGCGCTTTGAATTACGCCGTGCAAATGATCATTGACCGCATCATCTTTTTGCGGATTTGTGAAGAGAGAAGTATAGAGCCTGAGAATCAACTTCAAGACATTACGAACAAAGAGAATATTTACAAAGAATTATGTTCGTTATTCAAACGCGCAGATACAAAATATAATTCAGGTTTGTTTCATTTTGCCAAAGAATCAGGGGAAGCCAGCCGAGCCGATGACTTGACCTTGCGTCTCGATATTGACGACAAGACGCTCAAAGACATCATCCTGAATTTGTATTATCCAAAAAGCCCGTATGCGTTTTTATATATTCCCTCAGATATTTTGGGACAGGTGTATGAACGCTTTCTGGGAAAGGTGATCCGATTAACAGATGGACACCGCGTAAAGGTGGAGGAGAAGCCCGAAGTGCGAAAAGCGGGCGGCGTGTACTATACGCCCACGTTCATTGTGGCATATATTGTGATCAATACGATTGGCAAACTGTTGCTCGGGTTGACTCCCAAAGAAGCGGCAAGACTCAAGATCGTTGACCCTGCCTGCGGTTCGGGGACATTTTTGCTGGGTGTGTTTGAGTATTTACTCGCCTGGCATTTGAAATGGTACGCTGACGCGGAAAACGACCCTGAAAAATGGGTGAAGAATAAGGCGCTTGTAAAAGTTGGGGATGATTATCGTTTGACGACATCCAAGAAAAAAGAGATTTTGCTGAACAACATCTATGGCGTAGACATTGACCCGCAAGCCGTGGAAGTGACCAAACTCTCGCTGTTGCTCAAAGTGTTGGAAAACGCCAGCGGACAACTCGAACTCGGCATGGAGCGCATCCTGCCCGATTTGGGCAACAACATCAAATGCGGAAATTCGTTGGTGGGCGAGGATTATTTTGAAGGCAAGTTGATGGTGGATCAGGAAGAACGTGCGCGTGTCAATCCCTTTGATTGGAAATCGGCTTTCCCCGAAGTTTTTGCGCAGGGTGGGTTTGATGCTGTTGTTGGCAACCCGCCGTATATTCGGATTCAAGCCATGCAGGAATGGGCTTCGGAACAGGTGGAGTATTTCAAACGAAAATATAAAGCCGCCAGCAAAGGCAATTACGATATTTATGTGGTCTTTATCGAAAAGGCTTTAAGTTTGCTCAATACAAAAGGCAAGTTGGGCTTCATCTTGCCGCATAAATTCTTCAACGCACAATACGGCGAACCTGTGCGCGAATTGATCTTGCAGGGCAAACATATCTCGAAGGTCGTTCATTTTGGCGACCAGCAGGTCTTTGATGGCGCAACAACTTACACTTGTTTGCTGTTCTTGAATAAACAGAGTCAGGATGAATTTGAGTTTACAAAGGTTAGTGACCTTGAGAATTGGCGTGCTTTCCAGAATCAGACTTCCGAAGTCTTGGAGACTTCGGAAGTCTCTGGCAAGATTAACGCCGCGAATATCACTTCTTCAGAATGGAATTTTTCTGTAGGCAAAGACGCGGGATTGTTTGAGAAGTTAAGCCAAATGCCTGTGAAGCTGGGAGATGTGGCTGAAAGAATGGCGCAAGGAATTAGAACAAGCGCAAATGAAGTTTATGTCTTGGATAAGTTGTTAGAAAAAGATGGTTTTGTTACTGCTCATTCTGAAATCTTAGATAGAAATGTTGTGCTCGAAAGAAAATCCACATCTTTATTTTTACAAGGACGAGAAATAAAACGTTATGAAATACTGCCATCTATAAAGGTTGTTTTAGTCCCGTATCGAATAAAAGCAAGTAAGGCTGAACTCATTTCCGAAAAGGATTTACAAAAAGAATTTCCTAATTCTTATGAATATTTTCGCGAGAATAAAAACTATCTCGAAAAACGCGAGAAAGGAAGATTTCGCGGCGCGAGTTGGTATATGTATGGTAGACAACAAAATATAGATTTAATGCTTGTTCCTAAAATTCTTATTCCTGATATTGCTGACCGCGCTCAATTTGCGCTGGACGAAAATGGTGAATATGCTTTTACGAGTGGGTACGGTATCACGCTAAAGGACAATTCTGAATTATTGCCCAAATATGTTTTGGGATTATTGAACAGCAAATTGCTTGAGTTTTATCTCAAGCGAATAAGTACCCCAATGCAAAATGGTTTCTTTCGTTTCTTTACGCAGTTTATAGAAAAACTTCCTATTCGCGCAATCAACTTCAATGACCCCGCCGAAAAGTCCGCGCACGATAAGATCGTCACGCTGGTCGAGTCCATGCTGGGGTTGCACAAGAGCCTCGCCTCGGCGCAAAGTCCGCTTGAAAAGGAAAGGTTGGAACGGCAGATTCAAGTCACCGATAGGGCGATTGATTCGCTGGTTTATGAGTTATATGGGCTGACAGAAGATGAAATAAAGATCGTAGAAGGGAAATAACCATGAACGATGAAATTATTTTATACACTTCGCCCGACGGCAATAAAAAGGTTGCCGTTCATTACGAAGGTGAAACCGTCTGGCTGACACAAAAACAGTTGGCGGAACTGTTCGATGTAGATGTGCGTACAGTTAACGAGCACCTGCAAACGATTTTTCAAACGGGCGAACTTGCGCAAGAATCAGTTATCCGGAAAATCCGGATAACTGCCGCAGACGGAAAAGCATACCTTACAAATATCTACAGCCTCGACGCCATTATCGCGGTGGGCTATCGCGTTAACAGCATTCAGGCCACCCAATTTCGCATTTGGGCAACGCAAATCCTGCGCGAATTCATCATCAAGGGCTTTGCTTTGGATGATCAACGCCTCAAACAAGGCAAACGCTTCGGCAAAGATTACTTCGACGAACTGCTCGAGCGCATTCGCGAAATACGCGCCAGTGAACGGCGCTTTTATCAAAAGATCACCGACATCTACCAGCAAGGCAGTATTGATTACGATAAAGATGCTGAAGTCACGCTGTTGTTTTTCAAAACCGTGCAGAACAAACTGCACTGGGCCATTACAGGTAAAACCGCCGCCGAAATCATCGCCGAACGCGCCAGCGCAAAAAAAGCGCACATGGGATTAACCACCTGGAAAAATGCGCCGGATGGAAAAATTCTCAAATCCGACGTTTCGATTGCCAAGAATTATCTTGAAGAAAACGAGATCAAGGAGTTGGAGAGAATCGTCAGCATGTATTTGGATTACGCCGAAAATCAGGCCGCGCGTCAAATCCCCATGAAGATGACGGAATGGGTCAAAAAGCTGGACGCATTTCTGAAATTCAATGAATACGATATTCTGAACAACGCGGGCGGAGTCAGCCATGAAATTGGCAAAGCATTGGCCGAACAGGAATACGAAAAGTTTCGGATAAAACAGGATAAATCCTTTGAAAGCGATTTCGATAAGGCAGTAAAAAAACTCCAGCGCAGGAAACGATGAAGCAAACTCCGCAAGAGCAGGAAAGGCTCAACCGTCAATCGAATGGTGTTCCTCTTCATAGACCTCGGTGAGTTTGCCGAGTGTATCCAGCAACTCGTAAAGGGGATGCTTCGCATTGTCTCCCACTTCATCAAGTAGTTCGTTGAGTCGTGCAACGGCCAAGTCGTATTCACGCTCGTTGCGAATGGACAATATGGGCTGGATGTAACTCCAATGCGTTTGCAAATCTTTTGTCAGCGTTTTCATTTTTTCCATTTTACATGTTTTCCTGTTTACCTGTCTACCTGTTTCCGTGCCTACCTGTTTCCCTGTATACTCTCCCTCCAATGCGCAACCCTTACCTCCTCGCCGCCCTCGTCCTGCTCGCGACTTTGTTCCTCAGTCTCGCCGTCGGCTCGGTGTTCATTCCGCTCAATGAACTGTGGAATATTCTACGCGGCATCGGCGCGGACACGTTCACCTTCATCGTCTGGCAGATTCGCCTGCCGCGCACGGTGCTGGTCGCGCTGGCGGGCGCGGCCCTCGGCGGGAGCGGCGCGGCCTATCAGGGCCTCTTCCGCAATCCGCTGGCCGACCCGTTCTTAATCGGCGTCGCTTCGGGCGCGGGGCTGGGCGCGGTCATCGCGATGAGCATCCAATGGCCGTACACATTTTGGGGGTTGCTCGCCGTCCCGCTGGCCGCCTTCCTCGCCGCACTGCTGACCGTCTTCGTCGTTTACAACCTCGCCCGCGTCGGACAAACCGTTCCAACCACGAATCTGATTCTCGCCGGCGTGGCCTTTTCCTCTTTCGCGACATCGCTCACCTCGTTTTTGATGCTCCGCTCGACGGGCGAACTGCGCCGCGCTCTGGGCTGGTTGCTCGGTGGAGTCAGTCTCGCAGGCTGGGACTCGGTGCTGAGTCTGCTCCCCTATCTTTTTCTCGGCCTCGGCGTTTTATTATTTAACGGACACGCGCTCAACCTGATGCAATTCGGCGACGACCAGGCCCAGCAACTGGGACTCAACGTCACGCGTCGACGCGCGCTGTTGCTGGGTGCCGCTTCGATGAGCACCGCCGCCGCTGTGGCTTTTGCGGGCATTATCGGTTTCATCGGGCTGGTCGTGCCGCACATCGTGCGCCTGTGGTTTGGCGCGGACTATCGGCGCGTAATCCCGCTTTCGATTCTCGGCGGCGCGTCTGCGTTATTAATTTCAGATGTCATCGCCCGCGTGGTGCTCGCTCCGCAAGAATTGCCCGTCGGCATCGTCACCGCGCTGGCGGGCGCTCCATTTTTTTTGTGGGTCTTGCGGCGCACGAAGAATCAAGGGTATTGGTAACGATGAATCGCAAACAGAAAAATGTTTTGACGGTCGTAGGGACGCAGCATTGCTGCGCCCCTACCCATGCACACAAAATATGTTGTGAACCGTAGGGGCACGGCGCCGCCGTGCCCCTACAATAACCAAAACAAAAAATGTTACACATCCAATCCCTCTCCGCCTCGTACGCCTCACGCCGTATTCTGCATGATGTTTCCCTCTCGGTGCAGAACGGTGAAATGCTGGCGTTAATTGGGCCGAACGGCGCGGGCAAGTCCACGTTGATTCGCGCGTTGACCGGGGTCATCCCCTCCAGCGGACTCGTCCGCGCGGGCGAGGTGGACTTGCGCAAAATGGACTCGATGCAGCGCGCGCGTCACATGGCGGTTGTGCCGCAGGCGATTTCGCTTCCGCCCGCGTTCACCGTCTGGGAAACAGTGTTGATGGGACGCACGCCGCATCTCGGCTTCCTCGGCCAGACCTCGCGCCACGACGAGGATATTGCGCGCAAATCGCTCGAACGAGTCAGCGCGCAGAAATTATCCGAGCGCCGCGTGGGCGAACTCTCGGGCGGAGAAAAACAACGGGTGCTCCTCGCCCGCGCGTTATGCCAGACCGCGCCGATACTTTTGCTCGACGAACCCACCGCGCATTTGGATTTGCAATATCAAGTCGGACTGCTCGAAGTTGTTCGTGACCTAGCGCGCAAGGATGGCTTGGCCGTGCTTGTCGCTTTGCACGACCTGAACCTGGCCGCGCACTACGCCGACAGAATCGCACTGATGGTTGCCGGGGAGATAAAAGCCGAAGGATCGCCGAGGCAGGTCCTAAGTGCGGAGGTGATCGAGGCCGCTTACTGCATCCCCGTCCACGTGGTTGAACATCCCTTTGAGCCGATTCCGCTTGTGTTGCCGCGCTCGTCGAAATAATTTACACAACGAATCATGTAGGGGCACGGCGCCGCCGTGCCCCTACATGCACAGAACAATAATGTTGTAAATCGTAGAGAACGGCAGCTGCCGTTCTCTACAACAATCGGGGTACAATTGCCAACTTTTACAGGAGCACGCATGCTTAAATTATTTAAAAAACGCCAGGATAAATTCATTACATTGATTCACAACCAGGCCTCGTTGACCCTCGAAGGCATGGATGCGCTCAAGGCCTATCTCGTTGCGCCCAACCCAACCACCTCAGAGTTTTTGCGCCAAAAAGAAAAAGAAGCCGACGAAGCGCGGCGCATTTTCATTGACGAACTTAACCGCACTTTCATCACGCCCTTCGACCGCGAAGATTTGTTTGCGCTTTCGCGCACCATTGACGATGTGCTCGATTACGCCTACAGCACCGTGATGGAAATGGAAATCCTCAAAGTGGAACCCACCCCGTATATTTTGCGCATGGCTTCGCTGTTGCGTGACGCCGCTGGCGAACTCCTGCTGGCCGTCGAGCGACTCGAGGACCACCCGAACGTGGCCGGCGAACATGCCCAACGCGCCAAGGCGCTCGAGAACCGCGTGGAGGATGTCTACCGCGAAGCGCTCGCAGACTTGTTCAGCGGCGCAGAAGACATCAAGCACGTGATGAAGATGTTGAAACTGCGAGAAGTCTATCGCCACCTGAGCAACGCCGCCGACCGTGGCGACGAAGCCGCCAACCTGATCGCCGACATCATCGTGAAAGTGGCTTAAGCAAACATGGAGCCAATCCTCATCGCGATTATTATTGTCGCGTTAATTTTTAATTTTCTCAACGGCATTCACGATTCAAGCAACATCGTGGCCACTATGATTTCCTCGCGCGCCTTCTCGCCGCGCGCCGCATTGGGCGTCACCGCCGTGGCCGAGTTCGCCGGTCCGTTCCTCTTCGGCGTGGCCGTCGCGCAGACCATTGGCCGCGACATTGTCAACACAGACGCCGTCAGCATGCCAGTCATCATGGCCGCGCTCATCGGCGGCATCTTGTGGAATCTGCTCACCTGGTATCTCGGCATTCCGAGCAGTTCATCGCACGCGCTCATCGGCGGCATTATCGGCGCGGCGGTCATGGCCGCGGGCTGGGGCGCGGTGCAATGGCAGGGCATGCAAAAAATTCTCATCGCGCTGTTCACCTCCCCCATCATCGGTTTTATTTTTGGATTTTTTTTCCTGCGTTTGATTCTCCTGCTCGCCTGGAACGCCACGCCGCGCATTAATATATTTTTCAAAAGCGCACAACTCGTCACCGCCACCGCGCTGGCCCTCAGCCACGGCGCCAACGATGCGCAAAAAACAATGGGCATCATCACCCTCGCCCTCATCACCGCCGGCTTGCAAAATAATTTCACGATTCCAGCATGGGTCATCATTTCGTGCGCCGCCACCATGTCACTCGGCACGGCCACCGGCGGCTGGCGACTCATCCGCACCCTCGGCGCAAAATTTTACAAAGTAAAACCCGTAGACGGCTTCGCCTCGCAACTCGCCTCCGCGGCCGTCATCCTCGGCGCGTCAGTGCTCGGCGGGCCGGTCAGCACCACGCAAGTGGTCAGCTCGGCAATCATGGGCGTGGGCGCCGGCGAACGCGCCAACAAAGTCCGCTGGGGCGTCGCACGCGACATCACCCTCGCCTGGTTCCTGACCATCCCCAGCACCGCCCTCGTCTCTGCCGGAATCTATTGGCTGTTGATTGGATTAATGTAACGCGACAATGCCTAACCACGAAGACACCGAGTCACGGAGTTTTTAAAGATTTTCTCCGCGGTTCAAAATTATCTTCAACGATTCCCCGGCTTAATTTTTTTAATTTTCAAATGTCGCCAAAAAAAGCGACAGCCCCTCCAATCGGGACTGTCGCTTTTGCATTTTCGCACCCTCAAGCGCGCCTCCTCCCCGCGCCCCAAGCGGGTGACCCGCTCCCTCAGCCTCTCAAAAACCTGACAATATTCCGCGCCGCGCGCGCCCCTTCAATC
>VFKQ01000103.1 GCA_009885445.1 Anaerolineaceae bacterium
CCTTCTAAAAATCTCTGTGGACTCCGTGTTCTTTATAACCCTGTGGGCTGTGGTTAATGCTCTTTTCTTGGGCAGATTCGAACTTAAGAAACACTCTCTAATGCAACAGCCGATGACTTTTTAGGAAATGAAAATCTTGTTTTTGACCGTAATTTGGCTTGACCATTTCCTAAAATCAATCTTGTTCTTGCACTAAGGCGAGTTACCAACTACCAACTACCAACTACCAACTACCAATTACCAATTACCAATTACCAATTACCAATTACTGATTACTGATTACTGATTACTGATTACTGACCACTGATTACTGACCACTGATTACTGACCACTGCCTCACTCTTCCTTCTTTAATTCCATTTCCTTCTTGTGCGCTTCCACGATGGGGGCCGTCAGATGTTGCGGGACGGTGTCGTAATGGTCGAATTCCATCGCAAAATATCCGCGCCCGCCGGTTAACGAGCGCACCTGCGTGGTGTACTTCAACATTTCGGCCAGCGGCACATGCGCCACCACCACCGTCATACCGCGCTCGGCCTCGGTGCCCTGCACACGTCCACGCCGCACATTCAAATCGCTCATCACATCGCCCATGTGTGCATCCGGCACGCTGATATGCACTTTCATGATCGGCTCAAACAGCACCGGCCCGGCTTCGGCCACTGCGATTTTAAAAGCCTCACGTCCCGCAATTTCAAATGCGACCGGTTTCGAATCCACCGGATGTTCCTTGCCGTCGTAAACGATCACGCGCACATTGCTCATCGGATAGCCCGCGAACGCGCCGTGTTCCAACGTGGTTCGAATCCCCTTTTCGATGGGCGCCAAAAACGACTTCGACAAACTCATGCCCACCAGCTCATCGGTGAATTCAAAATCGGATTCATGTTGCGGCTCGATGCGCAAGTGGACTTCGCCAAACTGGCCCGCGCCACCGCTCTGCTTTTTGTGACGGTACATGCCGGACCCCTTGCGGGTTATGCCCTCCCGATACGGTACACGCGGAAGCTCGGTCAGCAACCCCACCTGAAACTTGCTCTGCGCGCGATGCACTGCGGCGTCTATATGCTGATCACCCATGCCGCGCAAAATTGTTTGATGCGTCGAGGGTTCGTTATGCCACGAAAGCGTCAGATCCTCCTCGCACAACTTCGTCAGCGTCGGCGAAATCTTGGCCGCGTCCGCCGATGACTTGGGATGAATCGCCACCTGATACAACGCCGCCGGAAATTTTGGCGGAGCAATCGTCAGCGCATGGCCCTTGTCGCAAAACGTGTCGCCAGTGTGTGTGACGGCCAGCTTTGAAACCGAGCCAATATCGCCGGCATGCAAAACCTTGGCAGGGATTTGTTCCTTGCCGCGTTGAAAGTGCAAGCCGCTCATACGCTCGTCCGCGCCGCGCGGCTGATTCCACACATGCGCGTCAGCCTGGATCGAACCGCTGTAAATGCGGAAGTATGTCATCTTGCCCACGAAGGGATCAGCGGTGGTCTTCCATATATACGCCGCCAGCGGACTCGCATCGGAGCAAATTAATTTCTCCTCGCCGTCTTTGCCTTGCGCCACCTTCGCGTCTGCTTGCGCGGGCGAGGGCAACAGGTCTACGATGGCGTTCAAAAGGGAGGCAATGCCAATTTCGTGGCCACCCGCCGTCAGGAAGACCGGAACGAAGGCCCCAGAGTGAACCACGTCCAGCAGGCCGAGAATCAATTCTTCATTTGTCAGCGAACCTTGTTCGAGATATTTTTCCAGCAGACTATCCTCCCCCTCTGCCGCCGCCTCCACGAGCGCGAAGTGCGCCTTGTCTGCTGCCTCTTTCATGTCGTCGGGGATTTCTGTGACCGTTTTTCCATCGGCCATAAATGCCTTCATGCTGATCAAATCAATCACGCCCTTGAAATCATGCTTCTCGCCAATCGGCAATTGCGCTTTCACCAATCGTCCGCCGGAGGCATGCAGGAATTCATCGGCGGCGGCATAGGCGCGTTCAAAATTTGCATTCTCGCGGTCCATGCGATTGATGACCAGGATGCGCGGCAGGCCCATTTCGGTGGCGGTGCGCCAGGCCAGCTCGGTGCCCACCTCCACGCCGGCAACGGCATCCACCAAAACGATGGCGGCATCGGCCACGCTTAATGCCGAGATCATATCGCCGACAAAATCTGTGAAGCCGGGCGCATCCAACACGTTAATCTTGTGCTCACGATATTCCACTGGCACCAGCGTGGTGTGAATGGAAAATTTTCGGCGCGCCTCTTCTTCGTCATAATCCGATGCGGTCGTTCCGTCCTCAATCTTCCCCAAGCGTGTGGTCGCCCCCGTGAAATGTAAAAATGCTTCGGTCAACATGGTTTTTCCTGCGCTACCATGCGCCACCAGGGCGACGTTGCGAATCAGGTCGGTGTTATACTCTTTCATGACGATAGTCCTTTCCACGTTCGAATCAAGAGGCTTACAAAAACGAATGTCTCGCGGTGGTTGACTTTCATCGTAGTTGACCTTTCCACTTTCGGATTAAGAGCCTATCGAACGCGAAACTCACACACAAATTGATTTTCATCGCAGTTGGCCTTTCCTATTTGGGATAAAGACTTGCTCATTTTATAGGAACTCCAACAACTTGTCAAAGCGAGAAGTGTAATTCAAATGGACGAAATGAAACTCTACGACTCAATACTCGGGCCTTATTCGGGTGTTGTCGTCTTAATCGCCACCATCCTGGTCATGGCCATTGCGATTCTTTCGCGCCGCGCGCGGCGACAGGAATTTATTTTGGTCGGCGTACTGACCATTGTCATCGTCTCCGCCTGGGGTATCCTGCGCCCCACACAGACTCCGCTAATGGGTGACGCCAAAACTGTGCAAGCCATGATCGGCGCGGGCAAACCCGTCCTGCTCGAATTCCAATCACCGTATTGAATTATTTGCACAAAAGAAAAGCCCATCGTGGATGAGCTTGAACAACAAACCATCGGCAAACTGCTGATTATCCGCCTCAATGTTCAAGAGGCGCTTGCCCGCGAACTTGCGCCCATTTACCAATTTCAATTCGCGCCCACCTTTATTTTCTTCGACGCGCAGGGCAACGAACTCTGGCGCTCCGTTGGCGAACTGGATGTTGAACAGGTGCTCGAATCATTATCGACGCAATAGACCTATTGCAAAAGTATTTTGACAAAGTCGCATTTCAAAACCTTTTACCACAAAGTCCACACGTTGTCCCGATGTACTTCGGGAAAGGGTCACAAAGAAGAGCAAAATGCTAAAACCAAAGGTTTCCTTCGTGTTACTTCGTGCCCTTTGTGTTTAAAAATTTTGAATAAACAATGAAATTCCTCTTCCTCTTCCTCGACGGCATCGGCCTCGGCGCCGACGACCCGCAAATCAATCCCTTCGCCCGCGCAGACATGCCCACCCTGCGCGGGCTTCTCAATGCTCAGCCTCTCACCGCCTCCGCCGCGCCATTCGATGGCCCGCGCACATCCTTGCGCGCCCTCGATGCCAACCTCGGCGTCGCGGGACTGCCACAATCCGCCACTGGCCAGACCGTGCTCCTCAGCGGCATCAACATTCCGCAAGAACTCGGTTATCACTACGGCCCCAAGCCCAATCCCGAAGTTGCAAAATATCTCAACAGCGAATCACTCTTCGCCCAAATCACACAAGCCGGAAAAAAAGCAGTTCTGCTAAACGCCTATCCCCCGCGCTACTTTCACGGAGTTGATTCGGGCCATCGCCTCTACTCCTCCATCCCCCTCGCCGTCACCAATGCCGGCATCCCTCTTTTTACCAGCGACGATTTAATGAAAGGCCGCGCCCTCTCCGCCGACTTCACCGGCGACGGCTGGCGCGAACACCTCGGCTTCTCGGACGCCCCCGTTCACACCCCGCTCGAAGCGGGTCGCCAGTTAACAGCCCTTTCCAGCCTCTACGACTTCGCCTTCCTTGAATACTGGAACAGCGACTACGCTGGACACAAACAAAACATGGACTCCGCCGTGAGTCAACTCGAAATTTTCGACGGCGTCCTGCAAGGCCTGCTCGAAACCTGGGACGATGACGCCGGTCTGATTCTCGTCACCTCCGACCACGGCAACATGGAAGATTTGTCCACGCGCAAACACACCCCCGCCCCCGTGCCGGGTCTGCTCATCGGAAGCGAATCCCTGCGCCGCGAATTCACCCGCGATTTGCGCGCGCTGACAGATGTTGCGCCCGCGATTCGTAAACTCCTGCTGTAAGTCGGAATTAATTCCGACTTACACTCACACAAAATGCATGAACACCTGATTGCCCAACAACCTCCCACGCCGAGTTAAATGTAAATGCTCGCCCGTCCATTCGAGCAAACCTTGCTCGAATAACTTCTCCACACTTTTTTCATACACATCCAAAATTTTATTTCCGAAGCGCGACTCAAACACTTTGTCTGAGACGCCTTCTTGAGTTAAACGCAAGCCGGTCATCATGAACTCGCCCATTTCGTCTTGTTCACTCTGACGATGCTGATTCACAACAGCGGGCGTTAGTGGAAATTGGAGACTGGAGACTGGAGACTGATCACTGGTCACTGATGACTGGTCACTGGCAAGTCGCTCAATATAAGTTTTGATGCGCAACACATTTGAATAGCGCATCCCGCCCGCGTACCCGTGCGCCCCCGCGCCGAGGCCGAGGTAGGGAAGTCCGCGCCAGTATTGCAGGTTATGACGACAAGCAAAAGATGAAGGATGAAAGCTGAAAGATGAATTTTCTTCAGCCTTCATCTTTCCGCTTTCATCTTTTAGTTTCGCCCAGTTCGATATTTCATATTGCACAAACCCGTGCGACTCTAAAAATTCAGACAGCCACTCATACATATCGGCGGCCAGGTCCGCGTCAGAGACGGGAAGCAGGCCTTTCGCTGTCCAGCGCCCAAACGGGGTGCCGTGCTCGAGAGTCAACGCGTAAGCCGAGATGTGCTCGGGGCCGAGGTCCACGACGCGGCGCACGCTGGATTGCCAGGTGGCGAGAGTCTGCTCGGGCAGGGCGTAGATCAAGTCGAGATTCAAATTGTCGAAGCCCGCCTGCCGCGCCCACTTCACGGACTGAATCACGTCGAAGAAATCATGCGCGCGTTCGAGCATGTGCAGTTCTTCGCTGTTGGCCGATTGCACGCCAAATGAAAGTCTGTTGATGCCAGCGGCGCGATAGTGTTGAAGTTTTTCGAGCGAGGTTGTCCCCGGGTTGGCTTCGAGCGTGACTTCAAGGTCGGGCGAAAAAGTGAAGGCGCCGCGCAAAGCGTCTAGGATGGACCCGATTTGAGGTCCGCTTAGAAGCGAGGGGGTGCCGCCACCGAAGAAAATAGTTTGGGTAGTTAGATGGTTTGATAGTTGGGTAGTTTGTTGTTTGATAAAGTTTATTTCGTGCAGGAGCGCATCAACATACGCGGGAATCGAATCTTCCTGGCCCGCGTAAGTATTAAAGTCACAGTACGCGCAACGATGCGTGCAGAAGGGGATGTGCAAATAAATGGAAGTGTTCATGATGAATGTTTAAGAGCGTCGAAAGTCAAAGGTCGAAGGTCAACGACTTTTGACCCTTCGACAAGCTCAGGACATTGCCTTCGACGTTTGACGGTCTTTCGGAAGTCCGATGAACAGCGCAACGGGGCCGGCCAGCAAAATCCACATGGCGGGACCAAGGCCGAAGGTTTGCGCGGCGAGGCCAATGCCAAGGGGCAACAGTTTACCAAAGAAACCGGTGACATTCCCAACCGCGATGGCCGTGGAGCTTAATCCTGCGGGCATCGAGTCGTAAAGTTTGGCTTGCAGAATCGCGTACCAGCCGGAATTAAAAACGCCCAACAAAGCCAGCAAAATTAATTTGACGATGATGTTCGGCGCGAGCAGGAGCAACGGAAAAAGAATCAACTCAAGCGCGACGCTGACGCGCAGATATACCGCGCACGGTCATAATTTGCGGTTTTGAGAATCGGGAAATCTAACCACGGATGAAAGGGATAAAAGGCAAGCCTTCGCCAAACGACGATAAGCACAATGGCGCTGACCAATGCCAGCGCGGCAAAAACGGCGCGCCAGCCAAAGCCGATGTAAATGGCTCCGCCAAGAATCAGCGGACCGATGGTCACGCCCAGCGAACCAGCAAACGTCCAACGCGCCATGTTGTGTTCGCGGCGCGCGGGGTCCGAGTCCATTAATGAGGCTTGCGAAAGGCTGACAAACGCGCCCGAGGCGGGGGAAAAAAGGATGAAAGATGAAAGCAGAAAGATGAATGAAAAACTGAGGGATGTGAACAGCAGGGATGCTGTGAAAAATAACCCGCCGCTGAGAATGATGACGCGGCGCTTCCACACGTCGCCGAGGATGGCGAGAATTGGCTCAACGATGTTGCCGATCAACCCCGGCAAACTGAGCGCGAGGCCAATTTGGACGTAGGTCAGCCCGAGGTCAGCGCGCAAGAAAGGCCAGGCGGCTTCGCTGACTCCGTAAACCAGTTCGTCGAGAAATTCAATTAAATAGAAGATGCTGTGCATACAAGGCTTTCATGGTCTGGCAGTGTGATATTACTATGCCAGTTAAAACTATGCCGATTATAGAATACCCACGGTCACAAATTGCGCTTTCCACCTTTTGAAAAAGCGCAATTTGTGACCGAGTGCGGTATATCCACCGTTGAAAATGTTAGGCGTTGCGCATTGACATTGTCCGCTTTTCTCTCTACAATTTGTTTTACAGCCAAGCCAGTCGCCACGGAGACCCCATGACCACCTTCATTTCTTATTCCCGCGCAAATTCTGATTTTGCCATGCGCCTCGCCAACGACCTCAAGCAGGCCGGCCTGCCCGTCTGGCTCGATCAACTCGACATCCCCGCCGGCTCACGTTGGGACGACGGAATCGAAAAGGCCCTGCACGCCAGCACTGCATTCGTGGTCATCCTGTCGCCCGAGGCGATGCAATCGCAAAACGTCAAAGACGAAATTGGATACGCCATTGACGCGGGCAAGCACATTTTGCCCATCGTCCTAAAACAAACCGACATGCCGTTTCGTTTGCGGCGCTTTCAATTTGTCGACTCGACCAAGAAAAACTACGCGTCCAGCCTGAGCGAGATTCAAGAAATGCTGACGAACGCCGACAAACTCAGCAGTTCTGGCAATAACCCGCTCGAAACAGCCGACAACTCGCCTCGTTCCGCGCCCATCGCGGATTCGCGCTCAAAGAAAAGCGCTTCCAAAGCTGACGGGAATGCGCCGCCCTCCACGCCCCCAGCCGCGCCGCGCAAGCCCGCGTCCAATTCAAGGTTGATCGTCGCCGGGCTGATCGTCGTTGCCATCCTTGCCGCCATACTTCTGCTGGGTCAGCCAGACAATCCTGCAACCAAGCCAGAGTCAACCACTACCCTCGAGGCTATAAGTCCAACTGCGGCTAACGTCACAAAATCCCCCACGCAGGCTTTGCAAAGCACCCCAAGCCCCGAGCCGACCGCGGCCCCATCTCCATTCTTCAGCGAGGAATTTAATGCGCCCCTCAGCGGCTGGTCCACTTTCGTGGCTAGCGGAGACATCACCAAATTGAGCATCAGCCTCTCAGCCGGCAGGCTGGTCTTCGACTTGAGCGATGCGGTCTCAGACTTGTATGCGTATTACATTCTCGACAGTTTCACCTACAGCGACGTAAAGTTGGAAACCACCGCCATCAACAAAGGGAGCAACGTCAATGACGTCAGCCTGATTTGCCGCTACTCAGAAAGCGGCTGGTATGAGTTCAACGTGGCCAATGAACAAACCTACACCATCCTGGCTTATGATTCTGCCGGCATTTTTGGTCAACAAGGCTACAACGTATTATTTGAGGGAGCCTCTGCGACAATAAAATCAGGCCAGGCTTTCAACACTTATGCGGCCATCTGCCAGGACAATACACTGACCCTGTACATCAACGAAAAATTGGTGCGCACCATCACCGATAACCAATACCACTTTGCCGAGGGCAAGATCGGACTTTCGGTTTCCTCATTTACCATCCTGCCGGTGAATGTGCAGTTCGAAAATTTGATCGTCAGCCAGCCCTAAAGCCTGCGGGCGTGTTTCGTCACGGCCCCAAAGAAAAAACTTCCGAAGCCTCGCCGTTCTTTGGCGCTTCGGAAGTTTTTTCTTTACCAGCATCCTGAATTTAGCCAACTTCGATCAGGGCGCTTCTCATCTGCGCGATTTTTCATGACAGTCACTTCGATATAGGCAAATTGTTGACAATACCGCTCTTAAAAATATATAATTTGGAGGGTATACTAGCGAACAAAATTCAAAGTAGCGCTACAAGGAGTTACAAATGGCAGATTATGAGCAGGCTGTTTTTATTTCATATGCGTGGGGAGCCGAGAGGGAGGATATCGTCAACCAGATTGACGAGTCGCTGCAGAAGCGCGGCATCAAGATTATCCGCGACAAGCGCGCACTTGGCTATAAAGGCTCGATCAAGGAATTTATGGAGCGCATCGGGCAGGGACATTGTGTCATCGTGGTCATCAGCGATAAATATTTGCGCTCGCCCAATTGCATGTTTGAATTGGTTGAAATCGCTGACAACAAACAATTCCATGACCGCGTTTACCCCATCGTTCTAAGTGATGCAAATATCTACGATCCCCTCAAAAGGATCGAGTATGTGAAGCATTGGGAGGCAAAGAGAGCCGAGTTGGCCAAGGCAATGAAAAAACTCGACCCGGCGAATTTGCAGGGCATCCGCGATGATATGGATCAGTATGACCGCATCCGCGACAAGATCTCCGGTATCACCAGCATTTTAAAAGATATGAATACTCTCACACCAGAGATGCACCGCGATTCAGAATTCAAAGATTTATATGATGCCATTGTCAACCGCATGAAAAAAGGCCAGACTGGCACCTTCTCCACCGCAGATATGCTGGCGCAAAAGCAGGAATTTGAGCGTCTGGCCGCGCAGAACAAGGCTAAAGTTGAAGCCGATCAGCTCGCTGTGCAGAAGGCCGAAGAAGAGCGTGTCGCGCTGGCCAAGGCAGAGGCTGACCGTAAGGCAAAGGAAGAATCTGATCGCCTTGCCGCGCAAAAAGCACAAGCCAAGGCGAAACCTGTGGAACCGAAGCCAATCAATACGAAGGCAGAGGAAGTATCAGCTGCGCCCGCTAAAAAGAAACCAGCCTATAAAGGAATTGCGATTGGCATTGGGGCAGTGGTCATACTTTGCATTGTGGTGGGCCTGATCTCGAGTCTTGGTGGTGGAACTTCGCCATCTGTTGATAATTCAGTCACTCAAGCGCCTGCCGCCACTGAAGCGTCACCTGCCGAATCGGCATCCAACCCCAGTCTCATTTTTGTTGATGATTTCACAGATTCGAATGTCAGCTACAGCAATTGGGGGGATGTCTCACCGTCTTACTTCGAGAATGGAAAGCTTTATCTCGTCACGCCGGATGGCTCAAACCTTAGGTACAGCCCGGCTACGATTGATTTTAGCCAGTTTGGACCAGACCTGGCTGTTCAAGCAAGCCTGACCCCAGCTTCCATCACAGGTTCGGGAGTGTTTTGTCGCTTGCAAGACGGAGCCTTTTATTTGTTCGCAATGGATTTTGATAACGCCTTGGCTCAAATCTTCTACTACGATGGCTCCACCTTTAACCTGTTAGCAGAACAGTCGGTAGCCCTGTCAAGTGACTACAACTATATATATGCCGTGTGTCAGGGCAATTCCTTGAGTTTGTATTGGAACGGCGGATTCGTTGTAGGTGCTACTCACGATGCGTTGCCCGGCCCCGGCCAAGTTGGGGTATTTATCGGGTCGTCCAACCCCTCGGGCGCCACCGTTGAGGTTGACGACTTTGCTGTTGCTTACCCCCCATAACCAGCATTTGGGTCCGTAAAAGCCAGGAAACGCAGAGCGGTCTTTACAGACCGCTCTGCGTTTCTACCTTCCGCGAATCGGAAGGCAATCTAAAATGGCCGAGCCAAATAAACCAAAAATCAAAAATCTCCGGGTTCTTGAAGAACTCGGAGATTTGCATGTTTACACCAA
>VFKQ01000006.1 GCA_009885445.1 Anaerolineaceae bacterium
CACTGGCAATTGTTGTGCATAGCGCGTATCACCTTGGTGAAATTCGTCAGGCAATGTGCACGTTGAGGAATTAATTATGGACGTCGTCAATATCGTGCAAAAGTTTTCGCTGTTTCAGGAATATTGGAGTCCGCGCATTGTGGGTGAGTTGAATGACTCGCAGGTGAAGCTGGCGAAACTCAAAGGGGAGTTCGTTTGGCACTTCCACGAAAACGAAGACGAAATGTTCTTGGTGATTCGCGGAAAGTTGTGCATCAAACTTCGTGACCGCGATTTGTGGATTAACGAGGGCGAGTTCGCGGTCATTCCCAAAAAAGTCGAGCACTGCCCGGTTTCGGATGAGGAAGTGTGGGTGATGTTGATTGAGCCAAAGTCCACGTTGAATACTGGGGAGGAGAGAAACGAAAGAACTTTTGAAGCGCAGTGGATTTGATGAAGCCCAAATAAAAGTGACTGTCACCTTAAAGGTGACAGTCACTTTTGATTCAAACGGAGTTGCGGCTACTCGGAGGCCTGACCCGCTTCGGGCGCGGCGTGCAGGCGGTTGGCGCGGGCGATGAGCGGCAGGGCGGGAGTCAGCAACAGGGCGGCGAAGGCGATCGCGGCGCGGATGGACGTCAGACTGATCAGCGCGGCGATGGGGCCGCTGGCCACCTGACCGATGGCGTCCACTTGACCCGACATCGAGATGACGGTGGCGCGGGTGGCTGAGTCGAGGCGCTGGTTCACCCACGCGTCGTAGAGCGGACCCATCACGTTGCGCGTCACGCTGACCAGTAGTACCGCGCCGATGCTGACGGCGAGCGCGGGCGAAAACGCGAAGGTGAAGATGGCCGCGCTGAGCAAAACGGTGATCCACAACATGGCGCGCGCCACCGAGGGCGCGTGATTCGCGTCGAGGCGTTTTTCGACGAGCCGCGTGGCGAGGATGGAGAGCAACATGCCGCTCGCGCGCAGGGTGCCAAAGAAGGCGACTTCGTTCATGCCGAAGAGACTCGGCAGGCTGAAGTTGTCGATTAAATATTTCACCCACAGGCGATCCCAACCTTCGGAATACAAACCATAGATGAGACCGACTGCGAGGATGGCGAGCAACGCGGGACGTGCGCGTGTGGCGGCGAGTCCTTTTTTGAAGATGTCTGTCATGTGCGCGAAGGTGTTGCGTGATTCGCGCGGCGCGGGCTTGAATCCGTTTTCAGGCATCAGCAGACCCAGCCCGAGCGCGGTGACGAGCACGAGCGACGCGCCGACGAGGATGGGCAGGTTGACTGCGAAATTTCCAAGCGGGATGGCGATTAACATGCCAGCCAGCGCGCCGGTCAGGTCATATTGATTGCCGCGCAGGAAGGCGCGGTTGGCGTTCTGCTCCCCGATCTCATCCGAGAGCCAGGCTTGAGTCGCGCCGCTGGTGAAGGTGTAGCCGAGGCCCCAAAAAAATGTTCCCAGCAGAATCATGCCAAAATTGGGGAGGGAGCCATAGATGAGGAACGCGCCGCCCATGATGAAGTAGCCGACGATGATGGACAGGCGGCGTGAGTACGCGTCGGCGACTACACCGGTTGGAATTTCAAAAAGCAGAATGGTCAGCTCAACGGTGGTGCCGACGAGCACTAACTGTGCGCCCGTGAGGTGCGCGACCGTCACTTCGTAAAACGAGGCGACGACAAAGATCATGCTGAAACTCAACCCGACAAGAAATTGCAGGGCGAG
>VFKQ01000186.1 GCA_009885445.1 Anaerolineaceae bacterium
GCAAACCATGTCAGAGACTCGGCGTAAAGACTTCGGAAATCTCTCTGGATGCGCCTAAAACGGAGATACCTCTTAAAGATTTCCGAAGTCTGAATCGGGCGACAACCTTTGCGTGCACACGTCGTTGATACAACGGGCGCAATATTTTGTAAAAGTGCTAGAAACTCTGGCATGGGCTTTCTCGGGGTAAGTCGTTTTGGTAAACCTACTTTACCCGAAAATCCCTACTTTTTTGTTTTTCTTTGGCGAAGGTATTGTGTCTACTGACCACTGCCTACTTCTCTTTCACGCCCATCGTCATCAGCACGTGCAGGTCGGTGCAGAAGGTGAGGGGTTCGTCGCGCGCTTTGGAGATTTCGGTTTCTATTTTTTCGATACCGGCGTCGTAGACTGCGTCGCTCAACAGGGCCAATTGCGACGATGAATTTTTTTTGATGTACGGCTCAGTGAGCACGTCGCGGCCATGATGGATGTTGAGAATATTTTCGACCTGGCGCGTTTCAGGTTGAGAAAAACCTACAGCTTGCATGGCCGCATGTAACGCAGGCACAGACGGGTAGCGCTTTAAATCGGTGGCGAGCACGCCCTCAAAATAATTGTAGATGTACCACTCGTCCGCGCCGCTGTGCGGGTCTGCGCCAATGACAGCCAATGTGCCGCCCGGCTTAAGCAGACGGAAAGCTTCGCTCACAAAAGCGGACGTATCGACGAAGTGATGAATCGCGTCCACGCAATAGACCAAATCGAAGCGCGTCGACTCGAGCGGGAGGCGGGTTGCGCTCCCGCGCATTAATCGCAGGGACGAGTCGCGGGCTTGCGATTGTGCCAACATGCCCAGCGAAAAGTCCAGCCCGAAGAGATGCGGCGTTAAACTGCGCAGAGCCGCCAGCCAGCGACCGGTGCCCACGCCAACTTCGAGCACATGCGGATTCGTCACGCGCGATGCGAGTGAGAAGACAGCCTGCGCAACGTCCTTGCGCTCGGCTTCGGAGGGGTAGCGCTGATTATAGTCAGCGGCGATTCTGTCATAGTTGAGTTTTTGTAATGGCATAGTAGTGATTTGAATTTGCGCCCCGATTTTATCTTACCCTTTTGCGCTTGCTCACGCTCGAATCAGTCCTGCAGGACCTCCTGCACGCGGCCTACCTGTCCGTCCATCAAGCGGACCTTGATGCCGTGCGGATGAGTGGCTGAGCTGGTAAGAATATCTTTGACGACGCCGCGCGTCAACTTGCCCGTGCGCTGGTCCTGTTTGAGGACGATGAGCACGGTCAGGCCGGGGCGGATGGATGCGCGGGCTTGTCCGTTCATGCAAGGTTTTCCAAATCCGCCAGGTCTTGATGGCGACCTGATGCTTTCTTGTTTTTTCTTAGATTTTCCAGATCAATGAAGTTAACGGTAGTGCCTTCTATTTCCGCTTGGACCCGGGAGTTGTAACAAATCTCAAACTTGACGCCCGGCAATGTCGTGATCAGGTCAATACGACTCGGAGGGTATCCCAGTTGAATAATTTGGTCAGCAATCAATAGATCATCAGGCTTTATATCCAGTGAGCCGAAACCGAATTGCTTCAACGCCTTGACGACTCGATTTGCATTATCAGCCTGCATATCGATCCAGATGTCAATATCTTTTGTGTAGCGCGGGTGCCCATGTAGCGCGACTGCATATCCCCCGACGACGAGATAGCGAGCCTTGTTATCGTTTAACGATTGAATAAACTCTCTGAAATCCTGGTTCAGCACCGTGCCTCCATTGATGATATTCGCGTCGAATCTCTTCGAGAGCGTTCAGGCGTACCTGATAAGACTGTGCCTGCCAGTAGGCAAAGTCACTTTTTTGGTTTCGCAATGAAACCTTCTTCATTACGGGGCGAATTTTTTTGCTTTCCATTGAATGATTTTACCCCAACAACCCTCTTGCAAACTGCAAGAACGCCTGCACGTCGTTGAAGTTGGTGACCATGCCGACGGAGATGCGCACGGCGCCGCTGTTCTTGCCGTCTATGCACAGGCGGAAGTCGTCGAGGCTGAGGCGTTGCTCGTGCTCGGGGCGGGTGAAGCACACGTCCAATTCCATGCGCGA
>VFKQ01000382.1 GCA_009885445.1 Anaerolineaceae bacterium
AAGTAGGCCATGAACGTGTTAATCTCTGGAGCGGCGAAACTTCCACCCGTGAGCGGCACAAATTGATTCAATTTATTTTGCACATAAGCGAACTCGTCTGCAAACGGCAAAGCTTGCGCCGCCGCGCCGCCAAGTTCTTTGACTGCAGAAAGCATCAAGTCAGCTGTGGCCTGTGTATTATGGAAAGGCACCACAGTTGGCTGTGACCCCGAAAGCGCAGACTGCGCCGCTCCAGTGGCTATACGCTGGTATCCAAACGACTCAAGCGCCTGATGGTCGGGGAAAATATAATCAGCCATGAGCGCAGTTTCGTCTGGGAAAGTGGCAAATGAAATAATTGTTTCCACTTTCGCCAGTGCCTCGGCAAAACCGAGCGACTTGGGCAATTCAAACACTGGGTTGACGCCATGCACGAACAAAACTTTCACCTTGCCCGAAGCAAGATTTTTTACGAAAGCGGCCATCTCATTACCCGACGCGGGACGATGATAAACGTCCTCGCCCGGCGAAAGCGGCGAAAGGAACACGCCGCCCGGCTGGCCGATATTATGCAGGCCGGCGTTCAGCGCCAAAACAGCTTGCGCCGTTTCGAGTCCGTTATTGCGGCCAAGCGGCGCGCCGCCCACCAGGGCCAAAGGCGTTTCAGCTTTGGCAAATAATTCAGCGAGGTGCTCAAGTGTTTCCATCGAAACGTCTGCGGCTTCGGCGGCTTCGCGCACATTGACATTTGCAAACGGAGCCGGCACTGCTTCGCCGCGCGCCTCAGCCACGAGTCGGCCGAGGGCCATGGCAACCCGCCCCTCGGTCCCGGGTTTGAGCGGAATCCATTCGTCGGCTTTGGCCGCCGTTTGCGACATCCGCGCTTCGAATTGGACGAAATATCCACGACGCCCCTCTTTGCCTTTGCGCATTTTGCTAAAGCCGCGCGTGTAGGCCACGGGCGAGAGCCAGGTTTCGAGGAAGTTTGCGCCGAACGAGAAGACCACATCAGAATTGGCCATGTCGAAGAACGGCAGAGCGGCCTGGCCGAAAAGATTCTCGGCGGCCTTCGTCAGCGTGGCGCGACTCTCGAACATGCCCAGCGCCCCAAAGCGGACGGGGGCAGGCGCGCCAATGGCGGCGGTTAATTCAGAAGCGAGATCGAAAAGATGGTCGGGAGCCAGGCCCATCAAAAAGGCAACTTCGCTGGGTTTGTGATTCTTGAGCGCGTCTGTGATGGTGGTAGTGGCTTCAGCCAACGTCATTTGCGCAGTGGAATTTAGTTTTGGGCCACGCCCCTGCTTGAGCATATTCTCCACACGGTCTGGGTTATACAAACCTTGCAAGGTGGCCTGCCCGCGCGCGCAAGTCTTGCCCAAATTGACGGGGTGGCTGGCATTGCCTTCCACTTTAAGCGCGCGCCCTTGTGAGGTGCGCACCACAATGCCACAACCCGCCGCACACTCGCGACAGGTACTGGCGAAATACGTGCTCAAGCCGTTATAGGTGTACTCCGGCATTTTCGCATACGGCTCGCGCTGCACATAACGTGAAGCTGGGCCGCAACCGGTGAGCACAGCGGCAGTGCCTGCGCCCGCGCCGGCCAGTTTTAGAAAATCGCGCCGGGAAAGTTTTTCAGTCATGCAATCATCCTTTCGCGCGGTCTAATAATGACAAGTGCCGCAATCGGTGAGCTTGATGCGCTTCTCGTTCAGCGCCGCCGAAATTGCGTGGTCAGTGGTTGGATTATTGGCGGCGTC
>VFKQ01000214.1 GCA_009885445.1 Anaerolineaceae bacterium
GTGGGTCAACTGGCTGTAACAGGCTCGCAGAGAGTTTCATCGGAAAACGCAAGCCTGGCAGCCTCCATCGCCGCGCAGACCAGCATTCATCTTGAGACCCTGCGCCTTTCGGAAGAACTTCAAAAACGCGCCAAAGAGTTGCAGGAATTGGACCGCCTCAAATCGGCCTTCCTGGCCAACATGTCGCATGAGTTGCGCACACCGCTTAACTCCATTCTCGGCTTTTCGGATGTGATGCTCGAGGGCATCAACGGCGCGCTCACCTCGAACATGGAAAACGACATGCGCCTGATTCAGAAAAACGGCCAGCACCTTTTGCATCTGATCAACGACGTGCTGGATATGGCCAAGATCGAATCGGGCAAGATGAACCTCAATCTCGAGAGATTCAAAGTGCATGCGGTCTTCGATGAAGTGGTCAGCATCACCTCCACATTAGCCAGCGAAAAGAATCTTGCGCTCTTTGTTGACCAGGACTCGAACAGCAAACTGGAAATCTTTGCAGATAACACCCGCATCCGCCAGGTGATGATCAATCTGGTCAACAACTCGATAAAATTCACCGACAGCGGCAAGATCGTCATCAGCGTTCAGGCAATCGATGGTGGCCGCGTGTTGATCAATGTCAAAGATACTGGCATCGGCATCCCGCCCGACCATTTGGAAGCCATCTTCCAGGAGTTCACGCAAGTAGACACCTCCACCACGCGCAAAGTCGGCGGCACGGGTCTCGGCCTGCCCATCAGCCGTAAACTGGTAGACATGCACGGCGGCCGTCTGTGGGCCGAAAGCACGGGCATCGCCGGCGAAGGCTCAAGCTTCTTTGTTGAATTACCCATTGAAGCCCGCGTCACTGACGTCATAGAAAAACTGGAAAAATAAAATGGCCACACCCAAGCATCTCGAATGCGCCATCTGCGGCAACCAGCAGGCTTACGAACCCTTCGTTCCAGCCGTATGCAAAAAATGCGAGTCGCACTGGCTTGAACCTGCCTACGATTACAGCACCTTCAAACGCGAACTCTTGCGCGGGTTGCCCGGGCGCCCGGCCAACCTCTGGCGCTACCAGGATGTCCTGCCGCTGAGCAATCCTGCGGCTGTGGACCTGTACCCCGCCGGCGGAACGCCTCTGTGGCTTTCGCAGCGCTTCGCCCCCGCGCTCGGGCATGCTTCTGTTTACATCAAAGACGAACGCTACGGGCCGACGTCTTCATTCAAAGACCGTCAGGCCGCAGTGGCTGTGGCCGTGATGAACGAAAATAATATCAACGAAGCCGTCATCGCCTCCACCGGCAACGCCGCGGTGGCCTACGCCGCGGCCTGCGCTCGGGCGGGCATCAAACTTTGGGTCTTTATGACCAGCCTCGTTCCGCAGGAAAAGTTGCGCGAGGCCGCCCTATTCGGCGCGGAGGTGATTCGAGTCAGCGGCAACTACGACCAGACCAAGCAGATCGCCAGTCAATTTGCACAGCGCAAGAATCTGTTGCTAGACCGCGGCGCGACCTCTGTGCCGGCGCGCGAATCGATGAAGACCATCGCGTATGAAATCGTCGAGCAACTTGGCTGGCAGGCTCCCGATTGGTACATTCAGGCTGTCAGCGGCGGACTCGGACCGCTGGGCGTTTATCACGGCTTCAAGGAAATGTTCGCACTCGGTTTGATAGACCGCATCCCCAAACTGGCCATCATTCAGGCCGAAGGTTGTTCACCCATGGTGACAGCCTTCAAGGCTGGCAAAGATGTGGCCGAGCCAGTGACGCCCGACACACGCATCATCATCCTTTCCACCGGCGACCCTGGAAAATCCTACACCTATCTTTGGAATCTGACACAGCAATACGGCGGCCTGATGGAATCTGTTACCGACGCCGAAGCATTTGAAGCCATGCGCGCGCTGGCCAAAAGCGAAGGCATGGCCGTGGAACCTGCCACCTCCGTGGCCTTCGCCGGTCTCGAAAAAATGCTACGGGAAGGAAAGATTCTGCCCACCGAAAAAGTTGTCGTAAACTGCACCGGGCACACCTTCCCCGTTGAGAAACATGTACTCGGCGATCAATTTGCGATGGACGTCCACTTGAGCGCCGACCAGACCTCCGCTCCGCGCGAAGGTCTGCTGGCCGCGCTCGAAAACCTGGACGAAAAAACCACCACCGTGTTACTGATTGACGATAACGATGACGATGCCCTGCTCATCCGTCGCCTGCTCGAAGGGCACAAAGCGTATCGCGTCTTCCATGCGCGCGACGGTCTCGAAGGCCTGGCCATGGCGCGCAAAAACCTGCCCGACCTGATCGTCTCGGACCTGACCATGCCCGGCATAGACGGCTTCGGCCTGGTGGAGGAATTAAAGAAGGATTCGCGCACACACGATATCCCCATCGTCGTGGTCAGCGCCAAAGATATCACCGCGGAAGAGCGCAAGCGGCTCAACGGTCAGATTGAAGCGGTCTATCAAAAAGGCTCCCTGTCCACACGGAAATTTGTAGATAATATGATTCAAGTCATCGAAGAAAAAGCCTCTTTGGATCAAGGAGAATGATTATGGGCAAAAATGTTTTGTACATCGAAGACAACCCAGACAACATGGTGCTTGTTCAGCGCGCGCTGGAATCGCGCGGTTATATTTTATTAAAGGCCGAAAACGGAGAAAAGGGCATTAGCATGGCCGAAAGCGAAGATGTAGACTTGATCCTGCTCGACATCAATCTCCCCGACATTGACGGTTACGAAGTGGCGCGGCGCATCCGCGCCAGCGCCAAGCCCGCGCTGGCCTATACGCCGCTGATCGCCATCACCGCCAACGCGCTCAAAGGCGACGCGGAAAAAGCCCTCACCGCGGGTTGCGACCTGTATATGTCAAAGCCCATCAATATTCGCGAACTGTGGGCCCGCGTGGAGTCGTTTTTGCCCGCGCCAATTAAATCGTGACAAATCGCATCGGCAACCCCGGGAAATACGAACAACCTGTGCCCTTCCAGGTTTTATGCCGATTCTAAAAATAAATTCTCTAGCGTACAAATCCATATTTTTACTATACTCAGTAGATCACGAAAGGGCAAAATGAGCATGACGTAAAACGACGTCAGCCAAGTCGAATAAATCTTCAACGGCACGAGCGATCATGCGCACCAAACGGCGTAAGGTCAGCCAAAATTTAGAAAAAGGTTTTGCAGAATTTTTCAAGCAGATTGCAATATGCTGACGATTGGCAATGTACAGGTTGAACATAATAAACGCCAAGCCAACAAGCAGCAAACGAATGACAGGGTTTTGAGATGTGGTGCGCGCACGAACCTGATTCATTTGACGATAGCTAGACTCAATTCCAAATCTTTGACGATACATTTCAAAAACCTGATGAGGCTCAACTGACTTTGATAATCCTGCAACAGAGTAAGCAAACCAGCGTGCGCCTTTGCGTTTATAGCGTCCTTTGGAATACTTTTGCACAACCACGGCTTGTACTTCTAATTCGCCATGTTTAGGACTATTGAATGTATAAGTAGTTTTGTAACTTGCAGACGCGTCAAACAACTTTCGGACACCCCCTGATTTTCCACGTACAGGAATGGGTATGATGAAACTCAATTTGCGCCTCTGGAGCGTCTTGAGCACTGGAATCGCACAAAACCCTTTATCAAAATAGGCTCGTTTTATGCGGATTCCTATCGTTTTGAGTCGATTTAATAGCCAAACCACAATGTCTTTCATACTTTCGCCTTTTTCCACGAACCGCAACGCGACGACGTAGCGTTGGTTATCATGCACAATCGACACCGTGGCGTATCCGTGAAAATGCGTTGTGCCTGATTTCGCCTGGCTGCGCATGATCTCTTTTTCATCTTCGTAACATTCTCCATGATAAGGTATCAATGTCAAATCTATGGCAACATAGTATGCGCGTTTTCCTTTCTTGACGAAATGCGGTGTTTGAGCGCGCAGGATTGTGTTGAGCGCGCGTTGCAAACTTGCTCGATCGGGCAAGGCTTTTGCTAACACCTCGCGCAAACGATTAGCAGACGGCGCTTCTTTCAGTTCGTGACACGCCGCATCCATACTGATACGATTTGCGCTGGCGTAGCCTAATACGGCAATGATATCTTCTGCTGAAATACGGGTCTTTTGCAGGTCCAGGGGAAGATACGGGCGTACTGTTCTAATCAAGGCATTCAGGACTTGCTGAGATCGTAAGATTCGGTTATTTTTAATGGCAGGTTTGAACATGGCGGTTTGGTTTCCTTGGTCGGTGCCAAGTAAACCATGTTCAAACCCTTTCGTGAACTACTGAGTATCGTAAAGAATTCTTTTTAATGAAATCAACGGATTGGAA
>VFKQ01000150.1 GCA_009885445.1 Anaerolineaceae bacterium
CGGGATCGTGCGCCTCGTCAATGACGAGGTTCGCGGGGCGTCCGCCGCGCGCGCGGATGTTGGCGTCGGTGGTGTCGAAGTGCATGTTGCTCGGCACCCATTGACCACCTGTCCCAGCGGCTGTGTCGCTGGGAGGCTTAACCAAACACGCGGACAAAATATTTTCAGCGGCGCGTCCCTGATGCGTGGGGACGAAATATTTGAAACCGAAAATATCTTCGACCGCCGACTTGAGCCGATAATATGAGCGCGCTCCGGCATAAGACTCGTCGCCGCGCATGATCGCCGCCCATTGCTCGGCGCTCATCGCGCCGGTGCCTGAGTCGGTGAGCAGGTCTATGAAGATGTCTTCGGCTTTGAGGGAGAAGAGATTGTAGCCCGCAGTGACGAGCGCGGACTCGCGTTCTTCACGCGAGGGCAAGCGAATGGATTCAACGACTTTGATGCGAAACGGTTCAGGGGGATACATGGACATGCGACTCCTTGGGCGCGCAGGGCGCGCAAATTTCGAAAACTTTAGCACGCCACAGAGTCGCTGGTAATTGCCATCTGACCTGTTTTGCATTCCCGTTTGTCATATGTTGGTAAGGAATGTGGGAATTCTCGATAAGCAGGCTTTCGAAGTCTTTTACGACTCAGTTGCTCAACTTAACTAAAACCGCGCTCCCGACGAATGTTCGTCGGGAGCGCGGTGCTATTTAATTCCAGCGTTGTTACTCGCCGGCCTTATTGATCGAACCAGCGCCGCTGATTCTTTCTTCCACATTCGGGTCGCCGTAATAATCAATCGAGCCAGCGCCGCTGATGATGGCGGTTAGTTCATCCGACACGCGAACGGTGGCGCTACCTGCGCCGCTGATGCGCACGGTGGCTTTCGAAACAGCCAGCCCCTCGGCGCTAATCTCGCCCAGGCCGCTGATGGTCGCATCCAACGTGTCCACTTTGCCTGTGCCGGTGATACTGCCCGCGCCGCTCAGCCGAAGGGTCATGTTCTTGAAGTCCACATCTGAGAATGTCACTTCGCCCGCGCCGCTCAAATTGAGTTCGAAATCATCGGCCTTCAAACCGTCCACGCTCAGCGTGCCCGCGCTCGAGAAATCAATCTTGCTCAAATCTTTCACCACGATCGTGACGCGAATCACCTTGGTTGCGCCCACGCGCTTGGAAAAATTATCCTCAGAGTTTTCGATCACCAGTGTGCCGTCTCGCACTTCGGTGCGCAGTTGCGGCAGGACGTTATCCTCCGCTTCAATGCTCAACGATTCGACTTTGCCTTGCGTGACGATCACCTCAGCCGGGTAGCGGATTGTGATGCTGTCGAAATTTTGCACATCCCGTTTTTCGGTCTCGACCACGCCCGAGCCGGGTACGCCGCCGAAGACGCCTGATTCTAAGTTGAAGTTGGGTCCGTCATTCCAGCCGAGTTGCGGCGCATAAAATACCGCCAGGAACGCGCCGACAACAACGAGCGCCGAGACGAGCATGCCCAGGGGGCGATAAAAGCCGCGCAGGATTAAACCCGCTCCCAGCGCGATGAGCACGAAGGGCCAGATGTGAGTCAACGCCCACAGATTCGACTCTTCCAGTCGGCCAGTGCTAATCATCAGCCAGGTCGCGCCGATGGCGATCAGCAGAAGCGGGAAAAATAGAGAACGATTTTCTTTCATGTTTGCCTCCAATTAAAGTTTGATTGATTCGTCGAGCATCGGCTCAGATGATTTGCGTTTCAGCAGGCCCGAGCGGACGAGGGTGAGATAAAGGCCCAGCGCGATTAATGCGGCCGGGAAGAAATATGGGCCGAGGCGCGAGGCGTTGAAGATTAGCTCGAAGAACGCGCCGAAGATGACGAAGAGTGTCAGGCCTACGCGCGCCACGCGGATTCCATTTGCGCGCTGTTCGGTGTTTTCAGACCAGCGGCCAGCGATGTAAATGCCCAGGCCAATGCCGATCAGAATTACCGTCCAGCCGTAGGCCCAGCTTTCCCAGTGATTTGTCAGGTTTTGCACCAGCAACATCAAACCGATCGTGCTGACGATGCTTCCCGGAATGGCCAGCCCCGCCGCTGACTTGCCGCCGGCGAACATGCCCACGAAGAACAAGGCCCCGGCGCTGACGATGATCAGCGGCCAGAATGCGCCCCAGAAATTTACCTGCGGGAAAACTTGTGAGCCAAGCGCCAGCAAGCCCATGACGATTAGCACCGTGCCACCTACAAGCGGGCCAATGTTTCGATTTTTAGATTCCATATATTCTCCTTTTTGTTTAATCTTGCTTACTATACGGGCGGATTTGAGAAAAGTTTCTGGCAGTTTGTCTTTAAATATGGAGTTGGACAGCTTGCTGTCTAACATGCAGGAGACGCTCCCTCATTCCAAAAACACAGCCGACTCGGCGCGAGTCGGCTGTGTTTGCGATTACTCTGACGAAAGACCAGTTAAACTTTTGTGTCCTTCGTGTCCTTTGTGTTAATTTTTTTTTACAGCGCCCAGGCCAGCATCAGGCCGAGGATGGCGATGATCAGCCCGATGTGCAAAAACAGATTGCTCGAGGCCAGCCACATGGGCGGCAGGAATTGCAGGATGAGATTGAGCACAATTAAGAGCAAGCCGATCAACGGCAAGAGTCCTTTGCGGTGCGCGAGAAATTCTGAAAGCTTGTCTACAAATCTTGAAATCCAGGCGATCATAATTCTGCCTCTTCTTTTTCAAAGGTGAATGATTTAACTTGCCAGCGTTTGAACTGCGCCATCAGTCGCCCAGGCAAGCGGCCTTGCATCAGTACGCCCGCGCGGCCATGTTCCACGCGCTGCACTTGTCCCAGTTCGTGAAAGAGCGAAATCAGCGCGCCTTGCTGGAAGGGCAGTTTTGCAATTAGTGGGGTGTAACTTTCGTAGAGTTCTTCATACATCAAGTGCAGCAATGCCGCCACTCCCTCGCCTGTAGCGGCGGATATCGCCACCGACTTTTGGAAATGCCGCATCGTCTTTTGCGCCGCTTGCGGGTCGCGCAGACGATCCAATTTGTTGAGCACGCTGACGGTGGGAATGTGTCCGGCTTCAATGGTCTTCAGCGTTTGCGTAACAGACTGATAATGGTTGAGCGCATTGGGATGTGAAATATCTACGATGTGCAGGAGCAAATCGGCTTCAGTAATTTCTTCAAGTGTGGCATGGAAGGCGGCCACCAGGGAGGTAGGTAATTTTTGAATAAAGCCCACGGTGTCGGTGATGAGGGCGGCAGTGCCGCCAGCTAACTCAACGCGGCGCGTGGTGGGGTCGAGTGTGGCGAATAATTTATCCGCCACATGCACGTCTGCGTGGGCGATGCGATTGAGCAAAGTGGACTTGCCAGCGTTGGTGTAGCCCACCAGCGCCACAGTGGGGATGCGCGAACGTTTGCGTTGGGCGCGATAGCGCGAGCGGTGTGCCTCCACTTTTTCGAGTTCTTTTTTGACGCGGGCGATGCGCAGGCGAATCTCGCGGCGGTCCACTTCCAGCTGGGTTTCGCCCGGGCCGCGCAAACCCACTCCACCCGCGGACCCGCTGCGTCCGCCGCCGCCGCCGGCTTGTCGGGCGAGGTGAGTCCATTGGCGTGTCAGGCGTGGTAAATAATATTCATACTGCGCGAGTTCCACTTGCAACATGCCTTCTTTGGTGTGCGCGTGTTGGGCGAAGATGTCGAGGATCAGGCCGGTGCGGTCCATCACGCGCACTTTTTCGCCGAGCACTTTTTCGAGTTCGCGCTGGTGGCGTGGACTGAGTTCATCATCGAAGATGACCACTTGCGCGAGGGTCTCCTCGGCGAGGGCTTTGAGTTCCTCCACTTTGCCCGCGCCGATGAAGGTCAGGGCGTGTGGGCGGTCGAGCTTTTGAGTGAGCTCGCCGACCACTTCGAGTCCGGCGGTGTCGGCGAGCAGGCTGAGTTCGCTGAGCGAGTCTTCGAGGGCCATCAGGCCTGGGTGGCCTTTGAGTTCGGCGCCGATGAGGAAGGCGCGCTCACGCGGGGGAGTCGTTGGTTGGGTCTTCTTGTTTGCCATGAACTTCTTTTCTAGAGGATTTGGTTAGCTCGCCAAACAGGCGGGTCAACTTGTCGTCGGTGGATTCGGTGCGTAACGGCAGAAGGATGTGGAAGGTGGTGCCGGGTAAAGTTTTTTCATCGTGGCCGGGCGAGTCGGCCCAGATGGTGCCGCCGTGCGCTTCGATGATGCCCTTGCTGATCGAAAGCCCCAACCCGGGACCGCCGCCTTTGAATTTGATTTTGCCGCTCGAGTGTAAGTCGGCGCGGCCGAGTTTGCCAAATTTATCAAAGATGAGCGTCTGGTCTTCAAGCGAAATGCCAATGCCGGTATCGCTGATGCGCACTTCCACAAAGCCAGGCAGAGTGCGCCCGTCCACGGTAACCAGCCCGCCATCCGGCGTGTACTTGATGGCGTTCAGCAAAATATTTTCGAGCGCCTGATAGATGCGCTCAGGGTCGGCGTACATCCATTCACTGCCGCCCGTGAATTGATTCACTTGCAAGGTCAGGTTACGGTCACGGATGGCCTCTTTCAGGTTTTTTTCGAGCAGGTCAAGAATGTGGCTGATCCATAAGGGTTGTGAGTTGAGCGAAAGCATGTTGTTGTCTATCAGCGAAACGTCAATCATATCGTCCACGATCTGACGCAGGCGATTCATGCCGGTGTGGATGCCGCTCAACAAAGGCTCGATGGATTCGCCTTCAACGAGTTGCATCTTCACTTCGCGGAGCATGGCCGCGTAACCTTCGATAAGAGTCAGCGGCGTCTTCAGTTCGTGCGCCGCCACAGAAATGAAATTGGATTTACTGCGGTCGAGTCGCTCAAGCTTTTGTTGCACGCTGGTTACCTGCTCGGCATAAAAACCGATGCGGGTTTCCAACTCAATGCTCGCGGCGCGATCCAGCGCGTGGGTAAACACGGGCAGGATTGCGGCGATCAAGTCTAACGCCTCGCCTTTGTTAAGCGCGTCGCGGGCCACTTCGATGGTGAGCGCGAACAAAATATTGAGCAGGTTGGTGGCGTTCCGCTCCCCTTCGGCCCGGTCGGTTTGGGTATTGGCATTGGCCCACTCAAAAACCACCGTGTCCACCCAGGCCGCGTCGCCGGTGAACACGCTTTGCTCCAGCAAGTCATAAAAGCGCTTAAGCTGTGCTTCAAAGTTCTCACGCACGCCCGCGCCGCGCGCCAGGTTTTGTGCGGCGCGGCGAATTAGCTTCTCGCGAATACGGGCCAGATTTTGTTGGGTGCTCATAAGTGAAGTTTAAGCCTGCGGCGTAGTTTTGGCAATTAATATTGCTCAACGATTTTGTTGGGAGATCCATTCCAGTAAAACCCGGCCAACAATCCCCAGGCTTTCCGGCGACACTTTATCGGCGCTGTCGTAGGTGGTGTGCCAATACCGATATTCAATGTCAATGATATCCACGGCGGGAATGCCCGCGTTTATGAAAGGCATGTGGTCGTCTATGATATTGTACTTGGGCTTCGGAATAAAAACATTGCTGTATCCGAGCGATGCGGCCACGTCCCAGATTTCATTGGTCAGGCGCGTATCAGAGTTTTTCTCCATGGTGATGTTTAAGTCGAAATCGCCGACCATGTCCACGATCACCACGGCGCGCGGTTTAAGCTTGAACGAATCCACAAAAGCCTGTGCGCCCAGCGACCAATCTTCCCAGCCCGGAATTCCGCCCTGATCTTCGGCGTCAAAGAAGACCAGCCAGACGGGGACGGAATCGCGCGGCAAGACGCGTCCCAGCTCAAGCAAGACAGCCACCCCAGACGCGCCGTCATTCCCGCCCAAAACGGGTTGCTGTTGCAAAAGCAGGTCCGGGTCGTTGTCGGCGAGCAGACGGGTGTCGTAATGCGCGCCGAGCAGAATCTGCGGCGGCACGTCTGAGCGGCGCGCGACGATGTTGCGAATCGTGTGAATGCCGACTTGTGCAGTTTGCACATCCACCAGCCAGCCAGATTGCTCGAGGGTGGTGCGGATGTATTCGATGGTATCCGCGTGCGCGACGCTCCCCGGCGTGCGTGGACCAAAATTCGTCTGGGCCACTACGTGCTGGTAAGCAATCCCAGAATCGAAAATCAGAGGTTGGTTGCGATTACTTTGGATGCGATTGTATATCCATAACCTTGCGCCGCCAACAATGACGATGGCCAATCCCAGAATAATGAGTACTACGCGTTTAAACATAGGCGGTTAAGTAATTCTCCAAATCGTGCAAGGCGCGCTCGGCGTACATGCGCGCTCGGTCCCGTTTTGAGATGCGCGCTGAATTTTCCAATGCGGGCAGAATGCCAAAATTCGCTTTCATGGGTTGAAAATCGCGCATGTCTGCATGGGTCACGTAATGACACAAAGCGCCCAGCATACTGGTGGGGGGCAGGATGAGCGGCTCGCGCTTTTGCAAGACGCGCACTGCGTTTTGCCCAGCCAGCAGACCGGTGGCGATGTTGCCCATGTAACCTTCCACGCCGGTGATCTGACCGGCGAAGAACAGGTCGTCGCGTGTTTTGTGTTGCAAGGTGGGCCGCAAAATTTTTGGAGCGGCAATGAAAGTGTTGCGATGCATCTGACCATAGCGCAGGAACTCAGCCTGTTCGAGACCGGGGATTAAGCGAAAGACTCGTTTTTGTTCCGCGAATTTTAGATTGGTCTGAAAGCCCACCAGGTTGTACATGTCGCCGGCCAGATTGTCCTGACGCAACTGCACAACGGCGTGCGCGCGCCGGCCCGTGCGCGGATCGTCCAGCCCGATGGGGCGCATCGGCCCGAAGGCCAATGACTTTTCGCCGCGCTCGGCGATTACTTCCACCGGCAGACAGCCCTCGAAGAAAGTATGCGCGCCCGCCGTGACTCCGTTTTGAATCACCTGCTCAAACGAGCGCAGTTCAATGCGCGGCGCGGCGCGTAACTCGTCTACAAATGTTTTGTATTGCGCGCGGTCAAATGGACAGTTAATGTAATCGCCCTCGTCGAGGTCGCCCTTCTCGTAGCGCGAGGCGCGAAAGGCAATCTCCATATTAATGGTCTCTGCCGAAACGATGGGCGAGATGGCGTCGAAGAAATACAAATGCTCTTCGCCGTTGAGCGCCGCAATCGAAGCCGACATGCGCGCGGAGGTCAGCGGGCCAGATGCGATAATCGTCGGCGAGTCTGGAATCTCGGTGGCTTCCTGGCGAATTAATTGAATGCGCGGATGCGACTCAATTTTTTGAGTCACTAGACGCGCAAAGAGTCCACGGTCCACGGCCAATGCGGCGCCAGCGGGCAGGGCCGAGGCTTCGGCGCACTCAAGCAACATGGAGCCCAGGCGGCGCAATTCGTTTTTGAGCAGGCCCGATGCGCGGTCTGGCAGATTGGAGCCGAGTGAATTGGAACACACCAGTTCGGCGAGGTCGGCGCTTTCATGCGCGCCGGTTGCTGTTTTTGGGCGCATCTCAAAGAGGCTGACGTTAAGTCCGCTTTGCGCGGCCTGCCAGGCGGCCTCGCTTCCAGCCAGTCCGCCGCCGATAACAATCAAATCTTCCATAGGTGAGGCCATTGTACCATCTGGGTTTGAGTGACCGATTCGTACGCGGGACGGGTGTACGTGCAAAGCATGTCAGATACTCGCCGTAAAGACTTCGGAAATCTCCATGGATATGCCTAAAACGGAGATACATCTTAAAGATTTCCGAAGTCTGAATTGGGTGACAACCTTTGCGTGCATACCGAGACGGTTATAATTACGCCATCATGCCAGTTTACGACGATTTGGATTTCATTAAACAAGGATGCGAGTTAAGCGGCGCGGAGTGGGCGGCGCTGATTGACCGCGAAAGCGGCGCGTGGCGCATTCGCGGCGCGCACCAGCTCTCTAAAGCGACGCGCGAGGGGCTGGATGATTTTTTGGCGCAACCCGCTACAGACGCGTGGTTGAGCGGAACGTTGAGCGGCGCATCCACTCGTCAGCGCCCGACACTTCCGGTGGCGCTGGATTCTAAAATCCGCATCACGCCGCACCCGGTGGCGGATACATTCCGAATTATTTTGGTCGGCTCGAAGAAGACCGACGCGCAGTCGCAAAAAATATGGAAACTGCTGAGTGAATTTATGCGCCGCGCTGAGGGCGTGGCTGACGTTTCGTTTTTGCAATCTGAATTGCTGATGCCCGATCTCGAGTCGGACTTTCCGTATGACCTGACGCGCGCATTGGGCCGTGTGTTGCGCGCTTTTTGTTTTATGGCCAAGGCGCAGGGTGGTTGGTTGGCCATTCGACGCGGCGAAACTTTGGACGTGCAATCGCAGTGGAATTTTCCCGCCGTTGCAGATGTGTCTATTCCGATTGAGGACAATGTTGTTTGGCGGCGCGTGAACAAGACGCTCAAACCGTTGACGCTTAATTCTGAACAACCCGATTACGCGCGCATCCCGCGTGGGACGATGCGCGGGGCGCCGAAGACCTGGGCTTGCTTTCCGCTGGTAATCAGCGAGCGGTTGATCGGCATGGTGGTACTGTGGCGACAAAAACCATTGGATCGCGAATTGTTGGAATCGTTGGAGGTGCTGGCCGCGCAAGTGGCGCCGGTGGTGGAAATCATCATCACATTTTCTTCGATGACCGAGCACATGCGCCGCCTGGCCGTGCTCAACGATTTTGCCATCACGGTCTCGTCGGCGCAGAACCTGGACCAGATCGCGCGCCGTGTGTTCGACTTGCTGGCGCGCGCTTTCAAGACCGATCAAATTATTTTGCATTTGCTTTCAATGGATGGACGCCTGATTCGCGAATACGATAACCGCGCCGGCAAACTCACGCCGCTCAATGTGGAATTGCGCAAGCATCCGATTGCGCCGTTCTTAAAGTCAGGCCGCGTGCGGCGAGTCTCGTCGGCAGACACCAGCCCGACCACGCCGCGCTCGGGCGCGCCCTCCTCCGTTTTAATGGCTCCGCTCAAATATCGGGGTGTCACCATTGGCGCGCTCACGTTGGAAAGCGCGCACTCGAATGCGTTCAGTATTTATGACGAGCATCTGATCGGCGTGATCGCCAGTCATCTGGCGGGCTTGGTGGAATATAGCCGCCTGCGTGAAGAGGCCGAGGGCCGCGCGCGCAATCTGGGCTTGATTCACGAAGTGGTGCAACAGGTGATCGGCCTCACTGATAAACAGGAAATCGCGCACATCACCGCCGGCCTGCTGACGCAATATTTTTCGTACGAGCTGGCCGCTGTGATGCTCGTCGGGCGCGAGGGCGAACTGACCATCTACGGCTTTGGCGGAAAGAATTCTCCGCTGGTTGAGCGGGCTATTGCGCGCAACGACCAGCCGATTCGCGAGGGCATCCCTGGGCGCGTTTTTGCGAGCGGCGAAACTATGCTGGTTAATGACACCAGCCAGAGCGATTTGTATCGGCCTGTGGGCGGCGTGCAGGCTGGGTCTGCGCTGGCAGTGCCTTTGCGCGATGGGGCTGAAATTTTGGGCGTGATCAATGTGGAGCGCGGCGCGACCAATGCCTTCACACGCGGCGACCTGTTGGATATTGAATCGCTGGCCGGGATTCTTGTCAGTGTGATTTCGAGCGCGGGGCAATATCAAAAATTGCAGGAAACGATTCGTCAGTCACGCGCGATGCAGGGCGAATTGACCAGCCGCATCGAGGCTCAAAAATCCACAGAGAATCGCCTCGTGCAGGCCGCCAAACTGGCCGCAGTGGGCGAGATGGCCGCTGGCGTGGCGCACGAATTAAATAATCCACTGACAACCGTCAGCGGATTTGTGGACCTGACCCTGCAAGATTTGCCCAGCGACTCACCGTTCAGGCCGGACCTTGAACTGGTTCTGCGCGAAGCGCGCCGCGCCCGAGACGTGGTGCGGCGTCTGCTCGACTTTGCGCGCCAGACCGAAAGCACGCGCGCCTCCGCCGATTTTGGCGAAGTGCTGGACGATGTGATTGAACTTACGCGCCACCTTATGCACACCAACGGGGTTCTTCTGGTAAAGGAAATCCCGGGCAATCTGGCCTGGGTTTCGATGGATCACAACCAGATGAAACAAGTCTTTCTTAATTTATTTCATAACGCTTTGCAAGCCATGCCCAATGGCGGAACGTTGCAGGTGCATGTGCGCGAGGAGCAACGCGGTGATCGCACCTGGCTAACCACCTCGGTGCGCGACAATGGGCAGGGCATTGACCCAAAAATTAAAGACCGCCTGTTCGAGCCGTTCTTCACCACCAAGGGCGATCAAGGCGGCACGGGCCTGGGCCTTTCGGTCACTTATGGCATTGTCACCGACCACGGCGGCACGATTGATGTTGAGAGTCAGCCCGGCAAAGGCTCGGCGTTTATTGTGCGCCTGCCGCTTTAGAGAACATTTCTTAAGCTCAAACAACATGCAAAACAAAAACATTAACCACAGAGAACACGCAGAGCACAGAGTCCACGGAGATTTAAAAAAGATTTTCTCCGTGCTCTTTGTGATCTGCGTGGTAAAAAATTTTTTCAAACCCTAAACCCATGGACACTCCCTTCATCATTGTGCTCGACGACGAACCCGGCATCACGCTTTTATGCAAGCGCTTGTTAACGCGCGCCGGTTTCGACGCGTTAACTTTTACCGAGCCGCGCAAGGCCATGCTTGAATTGGAAAAACGCCGCGCCGATCTTTTATTAGTTGACATCCGCATGCCCGACATAGATGGCTTCGGAGTGATTCAACATGCACGCCGCGAACAACCCGAAATTGCTGTGCTGGTGATGACCGGCTTCGGCACGGTGGAAACCGCCATTCATGCGCTTCGTCAGGGCGTAGATGGTTTGGTGCTCAAGCCATTTCAAGAAGGCGGCGAACTCGTTGCGTCGGTGAAGCAGGCGCTGGCAGACAATCGTCAGAAGCGCGACTCGGCGCGGGTGCAGGCGTTGCGTCCGCTGTTTGCCGTGACCGAGTCTTTACTTTCAGAGACGGACCCGATTCGTTTGCAAGATTTAATTCTGGATGCGCTGATCGGCCACTTGCGCTGTTCGAGCGCTGGACTGTACGAACGCAATGCGGACGGGGAGCGGGTTCTGCTTGCGAGTCGCGGAATCCAACCTTTTGATTTGTCCTCCTCCGCTGAGGGCTGGTCGGCGCAAAGTGTGGAACTTGAGTCGCCGAAGGTGCTGAGCGTTTCGGGGCCGGGCGAACCCGCTACACAGTCCGATTTGATGCGCAGGGGTTTGAGCGCGGCCATGTTCGTGCCAGTGAGTCGCCCGTCGGTGAATAGTCTGTTTTATGCGGGGCGCGCAACGGGCGAGTCGCCGTTTGTTGAGTCGGATTTGGAGATGTTAATTATTTTGGCGCGGCAGGCGGCGATTGCGATGGAGAATGCGCGCTTGTACGCCGAACTGCGCGACACTGTGCGCCGCGTGGAGGAGTCTCAGCAGGCGCTGGTGCAATCTGAAAAGATGGCGGCGGCGGGACGACTGACGGCTTCGATCGCGCATGAAATTAATAACCCATTGCAGGCGGTGCAAAATTGTATTCATCTGGCGGGGCGACAGGATGTGCCGGCGGCGAAGCGACAAAAATATTTTGAGCTGGCGCGCACCGAGTTGGACCGTTTGCAAATTACGGTTCAGCGCATGTTGGATTTTTATCGCCCGAGTCAATCGGCATTACCGCGCATGGTGGACGTGGAGGAATTGCTGGCGCACGTGCTGGGATTGATGTCGAAGCAATTGGAGGAGCGCGGGGTGGTGACATCATGGTCTATCCTGGAGTCTGTGCCGCAAATTTTGGCGGTGGATAGTCAGATTCAGCAGGTGTTCATTAATTTAATTCTGAATGCATATGATGCCATGCCCGAGGGCGGCGACCTGCGCATTACCGCTGGCGCGGCGGGGGAAGGCGTGGAGATTCTGTTTCAAGACGCTGGCGCTGGCGTGCCCGTTGAAAAGAGTAAACATATTTTTGAGCCGTTCATCAGCACAAAAGAGGGCGGCACAGGATTGGGGTTAACGGTGAGTTACAATATTGTCACAGCACACGGCGGCACATTGGACCTGGTGAACGGAGACGGCCTGGGTGCGTGCTTTCGTGTTTATCTTCCGAGTGGAGGCCCGAATTGAAATCTACCATTTTGATTGTGGACGACGAGCCAGTTGCGCGCCAGACGCTTTCAGATATTTTAAAATTGGAAGGCTACAACGTGGTGGCGGTGGCGAATGGACAGGCCGCGATTGAATACATCCGCACGCATCCGCTGGACTTGATGGTGGTGGACCTGCGCATGAACGGCATGGACGGTTTAGAAGTGATTCAAGTAGTGAATCAAATTTCGCCGGATACCGAAATTATTTTATTGACGGCCCACGGCTCCACCGAGACGGCCATTCAGGCGTTGCGTTTGCGCATTCATGATTATTTGCTCAAGCCAGCCATGCCGCCGCAAATTATTGCCAGCATCAAGAAGGGACTCGCTCGTCGCACAGCGCGCGTGAATGCGCGCGGAAGCACCGAGCTTTCAGCGGGGGAGGAGGGTCAGTCGGAATATAAATTCAAAGATGGCATGACGGTGGATTTGTCACGCCGTGTGATTCGCCAGAAGAAAAAAGAAGTGCATCTCACGCCCGCCGAGGGACGTCTGTTGCGCGTTTTGCTCGAAAACCCCAACAAAGTTTTTTCGCATCGTGATTTGGTTTTACTTGTGCAAGGCTACGACACTTCGCAACAAGAGGCGCCGGAGGTCTTGCGTCCGCTGGTCAGCCGTTTGCGGCACAAGCTGGAGGAGTTCCCGGAATTGATGAAGCGCATTTCGTCGGTGCGCGGGACGGGATATATTTATGAGGCGGAGGGGTAGGGGCAGACTACGGGTGGTTGGAGACTGGAGAATTAGAGAATTTTGCGTGACGGTTCTGTGATGAGCGTCAATGGGACAACTATGTCTGCAACCTTCATCTATGATGGCAATGGCCGACGAAGTAACCTTCTCTGTGGCCACACAAACTGAGCAAGTGATGAGGGAAAGTTGTCAGCAGGGGAGTCGCGCCGAACCGCTGGCGCGACGCGGGAAATATTTCGAGTTGTATAAGACAGGATTTCAGGAATAGAAAGAAATATAATTAACCCCGAAATTAATTTGGACGCGGATGGAATTAAAAATCCGCGTTTTCAGCGCTCATCTGTGTCCCGTTTTGTATAAAAACACGACTCGCCTTCGAAACCTTAGATTCGGGCGAGTCGTGTTTTAAGCAATGCGATTCCTATTCAGTCACAATCTCAGCCAGATTATCACCGTTGTAGCGCAGGGCGATAAAGCCCTTGGGTGTGCGCACCCAGATCTCGGTGCCGCCGAGTTCGAGCACATCGGCCAGTTCAGCCATGTTCATGGAATTAATCTTCGGGTAAACGATGCTCGGCCCCGAGCGCACGTTGATGGTCGGGTTGGCCAGGATGCGCACCTTGAAGAGTGGCTTCTGGACAACGACTGTGTCACCCTGCCCGATCACGACAGGTCCGCCCAAGCTGGTGACGATGAAGGGCAAGGGGTCGAAGGCGATGGTCCCTTCGCGGACTTCAAAGTGCAGATGCGGTCCAGAGCTGTGTCCGGTGTTGCCCGAGAGGCCCAACTCCTGGCCGGCAACGACTTGATCGCCCTCATGGACGGAGCTCCAATTGTGTTCGTCCATGTGACCGTAGATCGAGGTCAGATTGTCCGCGTGGCTGACGCGCACGTGGTTGCCGTATCCGCTATTATCGCCAATCACGCGGATGACCGTGCCGGGCAAGGTAGCGAAGATGGATGTGCGCAAAGGCACACCATAGTCAATGCCGTTGTGTCCGTGAGTCAGTGGATACCAATTCGGATTTTCCCCAAAATTTTGTGTGGTCGGATACGTGGGCGGCTTGAGCGGGTGAAGCAGTTTCAATCCAACGGGTGGCATAGGGTTCTCCTTGTGGGTAATGCCTGAGAGAGAAGGGAAAGCAAAAACATTGTAGCAAAACGGGGAGTGGATTACAACGGGCAATTTCCAGAATCGACAGCAATAATTAGCCCTCGAAGATTCTTGTATAATGGCGGCCTATGTCTCGAATCGGAATCTTATTCCTTTTATCACTCGCCCTTATTTCCTGCGCGCCACAGACAGCAATTCCCACGGCGACGCCCACCGCGTCACACACTCCGACTCTTGCGCCGCCGACGATGACGCCGAGAATGACTCCCTCCCCAACTGCCACGTTGACATTTGCGCAGGCGATTCATCCCTACACCGTTGCGGGTTTGCGCGCCCATAAATTTGACTCGGGCGAAATCAAAATCATCGGGTTGATTCACGAGACTGACGATTACAAAAGTTATTTCATTGAATATCCATCTGATGGATTGAGAATCACTGGCGTGCTGAATATTCCGGCACAAGGCAAGCCGCCGTTCCCCGTCATCGTGATGAACCACGGATTTTTCGCCCGAACCGTTTACAGGTCCGGGGATGGCACGGATCGGGCGGGGGAGTTCCTCAATAAGCGCGGCTACATCACCGTCTCGTCAGATTATCGCAGTTGGGCGCAATCGGATTCGGGGCCGAGTCTGTATTATTCGGGGCTGGCGATTGACGTGGTGAATTTGATTCGCGCGATTGCCTCCATCCCCGAAGCGGACGCGGGGCGCGTCGGCATGTGGGGGCATAGCATGGGCGGCGGCGTGACGATGAAAGTGCTGACGATGGACGCGGGCGTGAAGGCCGCGGTGTTGTACTCCACCGTCAGCGCGGACGCGGCGGATGTGCTGGCGCGTTGGGGGTTGGGCTGTTTCGGTGACGTGAGCAAAGGCGAGTCGCTCGCTGGTTGCAATTCGTCAGACGTGGTGCCGCTGGATTTGCCGTCAGAGTTATTAAACGCATATTACGCTTCAGCCACCGACAGCGCGGTGCTGACCGAGATATCGCCGATCTTCCATTTGGATCTGGTCACGGCTCCCGTCCAGATTCATTATGGCACACGCGATGGTGAAGTCTATTCGGGCACGCCGCCGGAGTGGTCGAAAAAGTTGTATCAGGCGTTTTTGGATGCAGGCAAACCGGCAAAACTATTTGGCTATGATGAACAAAAACATTCGTTCATCGGCGACCCGTGGTTTAAGTTTATGGAGGAGTGTTTGGCTTTCTTCGACGAAAATGTTAAAAATGCACCTTGACTCAAAACGAGCCTGTGGCTAAAATGCAGTTATTCTATTCAACTTGAAAGGAGGCGCGCTTATGACAACCCAATCTGTTTTCACCAAAATAATTTTTTGCGCGCCTCTCGCGAGTGTTTTGTAGTAACGACTCTAGTCGTCTATTAAACCGCAGGCGCGCCACGCCCTGCGGTTTTTTTGTTAAATCGGGGCGGAGCATTGTTTCAAATTTAGAAAAGGCAAACCACAAAAATGAATAACAACCCGCTTCATGAAATATATGAAGAACTCGATAACGCGCAAAGCGAAAGCAAGCGCGCACTATTCGACACACCATTGATGAAGAAACGCCTCTCGAAAAAACGCCAGATGGAAGAAAGACTTTTTCTGCGCGCGCAATCTGTGCATGCCGAAATTCCGAAATTCACATACAAGGCCGCGCGCTTTGAGGAAGTCTGGCTACTCGACTCTATTGGCGGCTTGTACGAGTCCAAATGGATTACGGACGTACTCAGCAAAGTGAAAGGCGGCAAGGAGGCCTCGGTATATTTGTGCGCGGCCGGCGATTCGGTGGCGGATAAACTTGTGGCGGCGAAAATCTATCGTCCGCGCACGTTGCGCAACTTGAAGAACGATCAGCAATACCGTCAGGGCCGCACCGATTTGGACTCCGAAGGCAAAGCCGTCATTAAAGATGGTGACCTGCACGCCATGGCAAAGCGCACGGCCTACGGCGAAGAACTGCGCCATCAATCCTGGATCTCGTATGAGTTTGTCAGCATGCAAAAACTTTTCGAGGCCGGCGCGGACATCCCGCGTCCATACACGCTGGCCAGCAACGCCCTGCTGATGGAATATGTCGGCGACGAAAGCGCATCTGCTCCAACGTTGAACGAGATGCGTCTCGAACGGCGCGAAGCCCTTGCGTTGTTCGAGCGCGTCATCCACAACATCGACCTTCTGCTCAAGCACGAGATCATCCACGGCGACCTCTCGGCCTACAACATTCTTTACTGGGACGGCCAAATAAAATTGATCGACTTCCCCCAGGTTGTTTCGCCGCACACGAATCCAAACGCCTTTGCGATTTTTTCACGCGACGTGAAACGCGTCTGCGAATATTTCGCCAAACAAGGCGTGGACTCAGACCCCCGCCGCATTGCCCGCGACCTCTGGGCGGGTTACGGGTATCCTGAGAAAGAGTCGGTCCCGCGAAGTCTTATCGACGCAGATGGAATGGATGATCGCTAAAGGCAAAGTGACAGTCACCTGCTAGGTGACTGTCACTTTTAGTTATCCTCTCGCCCACGCGGACATGGGATTAATCGTCCGCGCAAAACGATGGGCGACGGGTTTGAAGCCAAAGCGTGGCCACGTGCGCGCGGCGAGTAGATTCGCCGTCTGCCAACTGGTAAAACAGAACTCTGCGCCGTCTTTGCGGCTTTGCTCCAGCCCATGCCAGGTTAGCACCGACCCAATCCCCTTGCCGCGGAAGGATTCCTTTATCGCCGCGGTGTGTGAAGTGGTCTTGGGCGAGATAATCAAGTCATCATCAGCCTCGACATAGTTCTTAAAGCCAACGGCACCGAGAGTCTCGTTCCCATTTACAGCCATCCAAACTTTCCACTCGGGATCCTCCGCCAATTCGGCCCACCCTTCAGCCAACTCAGGCAGATTCTCGGGTAGCAAGGGATGCCAGCGTGGCGCGCCAGCCTGATGCCGCCCGATGATGGGCGAGAGTTCGGCCAACCTCGCGTTGTCCCCCTTGACTGCCTGACGAATCTCAAAATCGCCCGCCACTTTTAACTTGGGGATATTCAAGGTTCGCAAATCAAGTAGTGCGTCGGCTCGCTCGCGGCCAAAGCCAAGTGAGAACCATGCGTCGATGATGTCTGGGACATTCGCAGATAAATACGCGTAATGTTGAAAGCATCCGCGCCGATTCCACTCTTCACCGACGAGCGCGTACAAGTCTTGCAGGAGTTCGGGGTCATGACCTTCGGCAAGTCCATAGCCGGGGAGGTAGACATAACCAGAGCGTCCCCAATCCTGACTCGCAGTTTCGCCAATCAGATAGGCGATTAATTCGCCATCCTGAATTGCCGCGAATCCAAAAGCGGACTTCTTCGAGAAGAGGGTCTCCACGGCTTTCGTCGCAACTTTCGCATCTTCAAAGCGCGCGGGCAGTTCAGGGAATGCGGCGCGGTCACGAGCATGGCGCGCGGCGAGCAAAGTCCCTGCGGAGGGGAGGTGGGATTCGGTGAAGGGAATTAGTTCGTGCCTCATGTAATTCTCCCAAAACTAACTTCGTCCTGCCTTCAATTCTTTTTCGTACAGTGCGTGTTCGCTGGCGACAGACATGCCGGCCCGCTCATAGACCTTCGTGGCTCCTGTGAGGTTGGCGGAATCTACGCCGAGGCCGATGATGGTTGTGCCGCGTTTGTAGAATTCAGCAAAGGTGTGACGCAGGAGGGCGATGCCCATTCCTTTGTTGCGCCATGGACGGCGGACACCGATGGTGCCGACCCAGCCAATTCCCTGGCGCAGGCGATTCTGTGAAAAGCCGGCCAGTTCGTCCCCGTCCCATGCGACCATCCACAGGGCTGGGTCAAAATTTGGGTTGCTGGATTTCTTAGACCATTCTTCCAAGGTGAATTCGTGACTTCCCCAGTGGTCATGGAAGATTTCGTTGTCCGCCTGCCAGACGGCAGTCGCATGCTCGTCTTTGATGAAGGGGCGCAGTTCAATGCCAGCAGGGAAGTCAACGGGGGCGGGAGCTTCCAGCAATTTGACTTCCATGCGCCAAAAATAGCGGACTGGTGAGTAGCCATTGGCGCGAAGGAGGATGTGACCTGCCTCATCTCTGTTGTTCATGAATGTTTGGATGCACACGCGTGCATCCGATGCGGCAAGCTCGATCTCATCTTGTGCGCGCTCGGTCATTTTCTCCAGAAGGGAGGACCCAATACCGAGCCCTCTGAATTCGGGGTGGACGCATCCATCTGCTTTCAGCCTATTGGGCTCGTTGTAAAACTCCTCACTGCCCACGAGACGCCCGTCCCGGGTTTCGACAACAAAAACGTCGCGCTCGACGTTAAAACCGTCCTCTTTCCAGGCGTTAGCCAGTTCTTCAGCCGTCATCACAAACATCGCGTCGCCTTCCATTACGGCAACATCGTGAGTGAGTTTTGCCACCGCGTCGACATCCTCCCAGCGGGCGGGGCGCAGGGTCAGGCTGGGGTCGAGATAAGTTTTTTCAGTCATGATGATTCTCCAATTGCTTCTAAGTTGATAGAAAACTGGTC
>VFKQ01000159.1 GCA_009885445.1 Anaerolineaceae bacterium
CCTCGCCGTTGACCGCCGCGTCGGTGACATATTCAAAGCGCACCTGAATCTTCTTGCCGGCATAGGCCGAGAGGTCCACTTCCTGCTCGATCCAGCCGTCGCTCTTGCCATTGTAGGCGAAACCATAAGCATTGCCAGAAGTGTCCAGATCTTCACTTCGCCCAGATGGGGTTTGGATAATTTCCCAATGTTCGCCATCTTCTGAAACTTCAACATACAGGTAGTCGTAACCTTCCTCCAAGTCGTACCAGGTTTGGAAGTTGATGGAGATGGGGCCGCTGACTCCGCTGAAGTCGAACTCGCGCGTCAGGGTCATATCCGATTCGTCGCCTTTGTTGGACCAGAACGAGTAGCTACCCGAATAAGCCTCTGTGGGCAACAACGAGGTGACCGTGGAGCCTTCAAAGTGCAGAGTGTAATCACCGACGCACTTAATGCTGAAGTAGTCAATGCCATACTGGTGTACATCGCGCGTCGCCACTTCAGATGGGCAGTAGTATTCTGTCTCTGTTGAGGAAAGCTGTGGAGCGTCTCTGTAATCGTTGTAGGTGAAACGGCCATCGCCCACGGAACTATCCAGCAGGTACATGGCCGCACTCCAGTCGATAAATACATCCTCAGCCGTAATTAATTTTCCTGTGAGGGGATCGGTCAGATTAAGTGTTTTGAGCGTATCGTCCACGCTGGCGAGGTCGTTGTTCGGGTTGTGGACGAGGGCTTTTGTGGCTTCTTCCCCGAAACGGTCAAGGAAATAAGTCAAGAACAGAAAAGATTGTCCGTAGTGAGGGCCGTTTGCTCTCGGGTCCGTATCCCAATCGTTCAATTGCAAATCTGGGTCAATTGCGTAGTACTGGTCAAAGCCAATGGGATAGCCATTCAGGAACTCGGCTACCATTGAGAATCCCTCGTTCATCCAGGACGTCTCGTTGTGATCCTGATTCCAATGGATCATATGCTGGAACTCGTGCGCCAGAACGCCGTAGGTCTCCTCATTCCCAAGGTCCATGTTATCAGCATTGAAGAAATAGGTCTCATGACCATTCGAATATTCGTGCACGAGAGGATTATATTGGTCATTTGTGGGGAAGTAACCTCCATTATTAACGCCTGTGCCGCGCGTGAATACAATGTAAATGTGCGGATCGCCATCAATGCCAGGCGTTGCTTCACTGCCAAAGAACTCGCGGTTGGTGGGATATATCTTGTTTTCAAATGTATCCATCAGAGCTTCCATTTCGCCCTGGTCATAAGAAACACCGTCTTGCACCCAGAAATATGAATGCGGGGTAATATAACGCAAGGTGGCATTGATTTGGAAATTAACTGAAGTATCCGTATCTGTCACCCAAAACTGCGTTTTGTCACCCACTTTCAATGGCGAGGTTGGCGCAGGCAAGCTACGAGGCACGTTGCAAATCTTCTTTAAGCGACAAGCCAGATCGTACAGGTCATTTCCCGGCACGATGGTCGTTTTCAGCGTCTTGAGCGTGCCAGTTGAAATGTCACCCGCTGGCGGGCGCGTGACGACCGGCTCAGGGGTGTCAGTGGGATCATTGAAAGGCGGAAACGTTTCAAAGATGTCCACGGTGCTGACCACATCCGAGAATCCTCTATATATCACCACGCCCGCCGCGCCGACAATTAACACGCACGCGCAGATGACGGCCACGATCACACTGACGATGATCAGCGTGTTGTTATTCTTTTTGGGGGTTTCAGGGTTTTCCAAATCATTCTCCATAATCTAAAAGGTTTTCATGATGATAATGCAAATGACTGAATTGCAGATTAGCGAATTAAAAAAAGAGACCTCCCCAGCTGGGGGGGTCTCTGCTTAAAACTTTACGCCCCCTTCCGCCCTCGAGGCGGGTCGCTGGACTTCATGGCCGCGTCCAGCGCCTGATCCAACGAGCGCACTTCCACGACCTCAATGCCCTTTGGATACGGCTCCCCTTTACGTATCGCCTTCGGCACAATCGCAACTTTGAAGCCAAGTTTTTGCGCTTCGTTCAAACGCGGCACCATCTGCCCGGGCATGCGCAACTCACCGGCCAGACCGATCTCGCCGATCAGCACCGCCTCAGCGCGGATGGGCAAATCCTTCCATGAGGAGGCGATCGCGGCGGCCACAGCCAGGTCGGCGGCGGGTTCGTCAATTTGCAGGCCGCCCACCACGTTGACGAAGATATCCTGCTCGGCCAATTTGAGTCCCACGCGTCGCGTCAGCACAGCGGTGATTAACAACACGCGGTTAAAGTCGACGCCATTTGGGGTTCGCCGCGCGTTGCCGAATTGCGTCGGCGAGGTGAGGCCTTGAATTTCAACGAGAATCGGGCGCGTGCCTTCCATCGTTACCGCCACCGATGAACCGGCCACGTTAATCATCCGTTCAGCGAGGAATGCCTCGGAGGGATTCGTCACCTCCACCAGCCCGCCCTCGCGCATTTCGAAGACGCCTACTTCAGAGGTGGCGCCGAAGCGATTCTTCACCGAGCGCAAAAGTCTATAAGCCTGAAAGCGGTCGCCTTCGAGGTACAGCACCGTGTCGACGATATGTTCCAACACACGCGGACCGGCGATAGCGCCCTCTTTGGTCACGTGTCCAATAATGAAGACCGTGATGCCACTCGATTTCGCCAGCTCGCGCAAACGCGACGCCGACTCGCGCACCTGCGACACCGACCCCGCGCTCGAATCCATTTCTGAAAGATACACCGTCTGAATCGAGTCGACAATTAATAACGACGGCTTGACTTCGCCGACATGATTAAAGATTACTTCGAGATTTGTTTCGGTGACGAGGAACAATTGATTCGGCATCGCGCCCGCCGCACCATTCGTCGTCATGCGCGCGGCGCGCATCTTAATCTGCCGCTCCGACTCTTCGCCCGAAACATACAGCACTCTTTGAGTCTTCGCCATTTCCATGGCCATCTGCAACATCAAAGTGGACTTGCCAATCCCCGGGTCGCCGCCGATGAGCACGATCGAACCCGGCACGATTCCACCGCCGAGCACACGCGCGAATTCGCCAATCGGCAAATGGATTCTATCTTCGGCGTCGCCGCTCACGTCGCCGATCGGACGCGGCGCGGAGCGCCCCGTTAGCCCGCGCACATTCGTCTTCGCCGCGGCGGGTTCATCATGGATGATTTCCTCGACCATGCTATTAAACGAACTGCACTGCGGGCACTTGCCCATGTAACTCGCGGACACACGTCCGCAGTTTTGACAAACAAATCGAGTATGTGTTTTTGCCATGTGTGTATTATACCGCCGCGCTTCATATGGAAGCCTTTCACCTCTTTTATCCGTGGTTAAAACCATAGATGAAGAGATGAAAAAAGCTGGCCGACTCTTTTCAAGAATCGGCCAGCTTAAATCTGAAGTCTTATGTCTGTGGTCTTGGTCTCACAACCCAGCCATCTTCAAGACCCTTTCCATCGCCGCCACGCTGACGGGGTGATGCACCGCGCGCACTTCATCCACCAGCGCCCGCGCCTGTCCGCGCGACCAGTCTGCCGCAGTCAATGCGCGCAACACCGGCGCGAGATATAACATGCGCCCGATGCGACTCATGAATTCGCGCACGCGCGGCAGAATCTCTGTGTAGCCGCTATTAATGCAAATTGCATAAAAGGCCGAGAAGAATGCGCCATCGTTGCGCTTTTCCAATTCAAAAATAGATTCAAAATATTTGCAGTCATCCACTGGAATTTGATTCGGCAGGCCGCCCAGAAAAGTGAGAATCTGGTCGCGACGCCAGCCCTGCACCTGCGCCAGCGTGGGACGTGTGCCATTTTCGTAGGCTCGCAAAGACTCGCTGACCGCATCGAACAATGCAGATTGCGGACGTGTGCGATTCGCGGGCATGCCCGGTTTGTACACCCAGGCGTTCACATCTACTTTCTCAAATACTTCGGGTAACTCGGTCTTGAAAAAATCCAAAAATGTCTCGGTCGTAATAGACTGAAACTGGAAGGCCGCCATATATTTCAGCACAAACGGGTCAAACTTTGCGCGGCCCACGGCCAGCTCGCACTCGCGCAGAAAAAAATATCCTTTGTAATATGCAACGCCAAAAGCCGAAGGATGCGCATCGCGCCCGTCACCATACACTTTCAAACACGTGTCGGGCGCGTCCATGCCCACGCGGCCCATCGCTTCGAGCAGGTTATGCTCCTCATGCACGAGGTGCAGATCGTTGGCGTCTTTGCCCTCTAAAATTTCAGAGATGCGATTCTCGGCATAGGTTGTCCAGCCCTCGTTCAGCCAGAAATCCTGCCAGGTGGCATTCGTCACCAGGTTGCCCGTCCACGCGTGGGCGAGTTCGTGCGTGATCAAGTTGGCCTGTCCGCGCGTGCCGAGAATCGCAGTCGGCGTAATAAACGTCAGACGCGGATTTTCCATGCCGCCAAACGGAAACGACGGCGGCAGAATCAGCAGATCATATCGGCCCCACAAATACGGCCCGAGCAATTTTTCAGTTTCGAGAATCACCTGCTCGTTGCCCGCAAATTCCCACACCGCAGAGTCCAACACTTTTGGCTCGGCATAAATGCCCGAGCGCGGACCAATTTCCTGAAAGACCAATTCACCGACGGCCAAGCCGAATAAATAGGATGGAATCGGCTGGGGCATCGTAAAGAAAAATTCGCCCGACCCGCTCCCCGCTGGTAACGGCTCGGCCGCCATGACGGCGATCAGCCCCTCGGGGGCGGTCACCTCTGCCGAGTAGGTGAAGCGAATCGACGGCGAATCTTGACATGGAAAAACACTGCGCGCATGGATGTCTTGACATTGCGTATAAAGGAAGGGATGCCGCCCGCCCGCCGTTTGCGCGGGCGCGAGCCATTGCACTGCCGCCGCTTCGGGCGAAGTGCTGAACTCGAGCGTGAATTGCGTTGCGCCATTGAGGTCGGTCAAACGCAGGCGCGTGCCGAGATAATCATCCGTCGCGGCGAATTCCCAGTGGATGTCGCGTCCGTCTGCGTGAGCACGACGCAAATTAATTTTCGCGCTATCCAAATCCAGCGCGCTGGTGACGGGCCGGTCTATGTGATAAACGGCCACAATGTTCAGCACCTGCGCCGAAAAATCAACGCCGATTTGAAAGTCAATATGCTTGATGCGGCCTTGCGCAAAATCACTGTAAGAGGCTGGGTCAAATGGCGCCAATGGGTGCTCCGAAGGTAAGATGGTGGCCTTATGCAAAGGGAAAACTTGTCACAGAGTTCACACAGAAAACACCGAGAAAAAAACCCAATAAATTCTCTGTGTGCTCTGTGGCTGAACTTCACAAATTCAGCAAGATGACTTATTTTACCGCACGGATGAAGTCTGCGAACGATCCATAGGCAGTTTCCTCCGGCCCGCCTTTCATGCCTTCGCGCTCTGAAACGGTGACGGAGTAATCGGGCAGAACGTCGGTGCGGAAAGTTAATCCGGTCGAGGAGCCGCTGATTCCAAACAGCGGCGAGGAGGCGTCCACCAGCTCGGGCGCGACGCGCGCTGTGATTTTGTCGCCGTCGCGCTCGGCGCTGGCGACCAACTTCCAGCGTTTGCCCTCGGCCTTGGCCTGCGCAACCATCTGTGAAGTAATCTCGCGGATGCCGCTTCGTTGCACGTCCTGCGGCTTGAGCGGAGAGTCCATCAGCACGGTGGCCAACGCCGCCACTTTGACAGAGGCGTCCCAGCCGTCAATGTCGCCGGAGGGATCCGTCTCAGCGATGCCGATGCTTTGGCAATATTTCACGGCTTCGTCAAACGTCTCGCCATCTTCCATGCGCGAGAGGATTAAATTTGTGGTCGCGTTGATGATGCCCTTGAACGAAATCAAGTCCGCCAGAGGCATGGCCTCGCGAAAGGTGGCGAAGATGGGTGTGCCGCCCAGCACGGTGGACTCGAACAAAAATTTTTTATTTTTCGATTTCGCCAGTTCGCTCAATTCGCGGTGGGCGTGGACGACTGTCCCTTTGTTGGCGGTGATGGCATGCATGCCCGCCGTCAGTGCGGCGCGGACGTGGTCTATGGCGGGCTGGCCCGTTTCGTAGTTGATCGGGGAGTTTTCGAACATCACGTCGGCGGAGGAATGTTGGATTACAGAGAGGGAATCGGTAATTGGTAATTGGTAATTATTTAGAGACGCGATGGATTGTTTGTCTTCGACGAGTTGCAAGGCTTGATTGACGTCGAGGTCGTTGGGATTAACTGCAAATCCATGTCGGCCGGTGGAAATGCCGGTGACGGAATAGGTGATGCCATATTCGCGCTCGAGCGCGCCGCGTTTACGCTCCAGCAGGCGGACGAGGTTGCGGGCTACGTTGCCGAAGCCGATGAAACATAATTTGTAATGCATGGGGGTCTCCTGAATTACCAATTACGAATTACATGCGCCGTAATTGGTAATTACAACGGCGGCCACGGGATGGCGCGACGGTCTTGGGGTTGGGCGGGAAAAGTTCCGCGTTTGATGATTCGTTCGGCGCGTTGACGCAGTGCGCCGATTTCGCTCGGGCTGAGATACGGCTCAAGGTCAGCGAGCCACTCGGGGCGCGGGTCGAGGCGGGCGAGGAGCGAGTCGGGAATCGGTTGGCCGGCAAATTCCCAGATGACGGTGCGCAGTTTTCCCTGTTCGTGAAAGCAGATGCCGTGGTCGATGGCGAAGAGCTTGCGCGTCCCCTCTTCAAAAAAAACATGACCGCCTTTGCGGTCTGCGTTGTTGACGAGTAGGTCGAAGAGCGCGACGGGCATGAGCGTCGCTTTGTCTTCGTCAGTGAAATTAAAGTAGTGATAGTCGGGGTCGTAGTGGATATATTGTTGCAACGACCCCGCGCCGTGCGGACCGTCCGCGCGCAAAACGGTGAACGGCACAAAGCCGAAGCCGAGTGCTTCGCTGACGATGTACGCGGCCACTTCGCGCAGAGCGAGGGTGTTTTCGGGGAAGTCCCACAACGGCTGTTCGCCGCGCGAGGGTTTGTACACACCCTGCACGGTCTGGCCTTCGTGCGTCACGTCTACAAGGAAGGTGTAGTTCGAGCCGAGAGTGAATTGTCCCTTGAGGGCGAGGGCGCCGTGTTGAAACGCGGATTCTAATTGCGTGTGTTTGGGATGATTCATGTTTGAGTCAAAAGTCGAAGGTCAAAGGTCAGGCATCGACGTTTGATTTTCGACGCTGGTGTAGATGCGATTATTTAGCGAGAGGTGCCGCGCTGGACGGGTGCGCTACCAGCAGGCCGTGCTGAATATTCCAACTGACGCGCACGGTTGCGCCGGGCTTGAAATCACCGAACTGCTGACCGACCTGAACCCGCCCAACGAGTCTGGTCTTGTCACGCAATTCGACCAAATATTCAATTGTCGAGCCGAGGTAGACCAGGTCTGTCACCATGCCCTCCAGCGCGTTGCCAATCTCGCCGACGGGGGCGGACGCGGCCGATTCGACGCGCAGACGCTCGGGTCGCACCACAATGGCGGCGGAGTCGCCGTGCGTTAAGTTTGCGCGTCGGTGCGCGTCTGGTGCAACTTGCCACGTGCCGCTATTTCCCGCGAGGGTAACATCTTCGCCCGTCACTACGAGTCTACCTGTGAAGACATTCGACTCGCCCATAAAGTTGGCGACGAAAAGAGAGTTGGGCGACTCGTACAATTCCTCCACTGTGCCGAATTGTAGGATTTTTCCTGCGTTCATAATCGCCGCGCGGTCAGACATTACCAATGCTTCTTCCTGGTCGTGCGTGACGAAGAGAAAGGTGATGCCCACCTCGTGTTGCAAGCGTTTCAATTCGAGGCGCATTTCGACGCGCAATTTGCGGTCAAGCGCGGTGAGCGGCTCGTCGAGCAACAGAACGCGCGGCCGCTTGACCACGGCGCGAGCCAGGGCAACGCGTTGTCGCTGTCCGCCGGAAAGCGTATCCGGCTTGCGGCGGGCGAGGCCGCTGAGTCCAACCATTTCGAGTACCTCTGCGGTGCGTTGAGCCACCTCCGCTTTGGCAATTTTCTCCTGTCGTAAACCATAAGCGACGTTGTCATAAACCGTCATATGCGGAAACAGCGCGTAGGATTGGAACATCATGTTGACGGGACGCCGATACGGTTTCACGCCGACGAGGTCTTTGCCGTCGAGCATCAGCCGTCCCGAGTCTGGTGTGACGAAGCCCGCCAACATGCGCAACAGTGTGGTCTTGCCACAGCCACTGGGTCCGAGCAGTGCGAAAAATTCGTTCTCATGGATGGTCAGGCTGACATTGTCAACTGCCAGCATCTGACCAAAGCGATGCGTGACTGCCTCGATGCGGATGAGTTCGTTGGTGTTATTCATTCAAAGCCTTCAATGGCGTCCCGAAGCGTTGTGCCGCCAGGAGCAATACAATGCTGACCAGCACCACAATGGTGGCCAGTGCGTTGATGTCTGGGGTGACGCCGAAGCGCACCATGGAGTAAATGAGGATGGGTAATGTTGGTTGCGCCGGGCCGGCGGTGAAGTAAGCGACAACAAATTCGTCCATTGAGATGGTGAAGGCCAGCAGGGCACCGGCGACAATTCCCGGGAAGATCATGGGCAGTGTGATTTTGAAAAAAGTCGTTACCTCCGAAGCGCCGAGGTCCAGCGAGGCCTCCTCGATGGAGGGGTCAAAGTGATTGAGTCGTGTGCGCACGATAGCGGCGACGAAGGCAATGTTGAAAACGACGTGTGACAATAGTATTGAATACAATCCGAGTGTCATTTGCAGTAATGAGTAAAAAGATAACAGTGCCAGCGCCAAAACAATGTCGGGAATAATCATTGGCACAAAGACCAGCGCATCGAGCACGGAACTCTTGACCGCGCGTTCGAGTCCCAGCGCGAGCAAGGTGCCGATGGGCGCGGCGATCAGGGTGGAACCGGTTGCGACGATCAAAGAGTTGAGTGCCGCGCTGATGATATCTTGATTGGCGGCCAGCGCGCCATACCACTTTGTTGAAAATCCGCCCCAGGCCGTTGCAAGCCCAGACTCATTAAATGACAGCGCCATTAACATCACAATGGGGCCATAAAGAAATAGCAGGACCAAAATCAGGTGAGCGCCAAGTATGCGGCGGCCTGTCAGAAATTCACGCAACATTAGTTGCCTGCCTCTCGCGATTGGCCAGCCAAGCCTGGAAAAATAGCAGAACCATAATGAGAGCCATGGTCAGGAATGCCAGCGCCGAACCAAAGGGCCAGTCGCGCGCTTTCAGGAATTGGTCACGAATCAGATTGCCGAGCAGAATTTCCTGTCCGCCGCCAAGCAACTCAGGGACAAAAAAGTTGCCGAGGCTGGGGATGAACACGAACAGGGCGCCGGCAAAAACTCCGCGCAGAGTCAGCGGAAAAGTAACGGTCAGGAATGTTTTGAGCGGAGTCGCCCCGAGATCCGCGGAGGCTTCAGCGTATTCCGGGTTTAAGCGCTCAATCGCGGCGTAGAGCGGCAGAATCATGAACGGTAGATAGCCGTATAACAGGCCAATCGTGATGGCGGATTGGGTATACAGCAACTCGAGCCGCGCGTTGACTCCCAGCGCGAGCAGCATGTGATTAATAATTCCCTCGCTGTTCAGCAGGACGATCCAGGCATAGGTGCGAATCAGATAGCTGGTCCAAAATGGCAGCACCACCAAACCCAGCAACACCGTGCGCCATCTGGCCGGACTCGTCGCGATGTAATAGGCCACCGGGTAGCCAATCAGCAACGCCAGCGCGGTGGTGACAATGGCTATTTTCAACGACAGCAAGAAAATACGGACGAAGAGGGGCTCGACAGCGCGCGCATAATTCTGGAGTGTAAACTCGTAAACGATGCCGCCAAAACTGCCGCGCTGGAAGAAACTGTAGACAAACAATATCCCCAGCGGCACCAAAAGAAAGATGGCCAGCCATGTCAGACCGGGGCCGAGCAGGATTAATCGTTGAACGATATTCTTCTTCACACTACCTCTACTCTAAAAAAATCTGCGGCCAGGGACGATTCCTGGCCGCAGATTGAGATTCCCACATCACACACTAGCCACTTTTCTGGCGATGAGCGGTGCATATCGCCGACGATGGCAAGGTGGCTACGGTCCGCTGGCCAGAATCTCCGTTACCAGCTGTGTGTAGAGCGATTGCGCCAAGCCCAGGTCTTGCAGGGCTTCTTGCAATAGCAAATCGGCCGGGCTCATGCCGAGATTCGGGAACTGCGCGATCAGCGCCGGGTCCAGTTGCTCCATGGCCAATCGACTCGGCACTTTATAGAGAATATTGGTGGCGACCCACACGCCGACTTCAGGACTCAAAACATAGTTGATGAAGGCATGCGCCGCATCAATATTCTCTGACGAGGCCAGAATCACCATCGTATCTGCCCACAAGTCACTGCCTTCCTTGGGGATCACGAATTTGATGTCGGGGTTTTCACCGATACCATAGTTGCACCAGCCGTCCCAAGCCTCCACCATAACAGCCTCGCCGGAAACCAACTTCGAATAGAAGGTTGTGTCATCGTAGGCCAGCAGAGTTCTCTTGGTTTCTATAAGCAAATCCGCTACCTGTCGCATTTCGGCCTCGTCGGTGGTGTTCACCGAAAAGCCGAGGGCTTTCTGGGCGGGCATCATTAGCCAGCGCTCTGTAGCCAGCATGGTTGTCTTTCCGCTTGCCTCAGCCGAGGGTTGCAATAAATCGAGCCAGCTATCCGGTGTGTAGCTGAGCAGGTCAGAGCGGTAGCACAAGCCGGTCGTTCCCCAGGTGTAGGGGACAGAGAATTTATTACCCGGGTCGAAGGGCAGTTGACTGACCTCGGGATAGAGCTGTTCCAGGTTCGGTATCTTACTGTGGTCAATCTTTGCGAGCAGGCCGAGCTTGTCGAGCGCTTGCGCGAATTGCCCGGTGACGAACACAACGTCAAAGCCGCGACCCTTACTGGCGATCAGCTTGCCAACGATCTCTTCGTTGGTGGCGTGTAATGCCAGGGTTGCCTCAACGCCGGTCTCTGCCGTAAAATTCGTAAGCAGGTCCTCGGGCATGTAGGCGTCCCAGTTCGAGATGACAATTTTGCCAGCCGCAACCGGCGGAGACGTCGGCACGTCGGTGGGCGCAACTGTGACAGGGCCGCCGCAAGCGGCCAACAACAGGCCGAAAAGCGCGATGAGCGATACGAGGCGTAATCCGATAATCCGTTTCATTCTATTTCTCTCCTTTAGCGGGTGTTTGCATAGTCAATGACGATGGTGTTGAGATAAACCATATTCTGCAACGTATATTTGCCTCCGATTCTGCCGTGTCCGCTGACCGTACCGCCGCCGCCGCCGAAGGGAACATGCGGCTCCCAGTAGTCGGTCGAATCATTAACGACCAAATTGCCGGTCTTCAATCGGTCGGCGAAGTACATCGTGCGTTTGAGGCTGGAGGTGAACAGGCCCATCTGCAAGCCATATTTACCGCTGTTGGCAATGCGAATCAACTCGTCGTCACTATCCACTTGCAACATGGCCGCCAACGGTCCAAACGATTCCTCAGAGTGGATTAACGCGCCCTCGGGCACGTCCGCGATGACGGTGGGTTCGTAGTAAAGATTGGTGGGGAAGCCTGTGGCGCGCTTGCCGCCAAACAGCACCTTGCCTCCCAGTTTGACCGCATCAGCCAGATGACGATCCATTTTGGCCGCGGTCATTTCATTACATAGAGGCCCCATCGTGGTGGCGGGATCGAACGGGTCACCAAGCACTATCTTCCTGGCCTGATCCACCATTCTTTCCTTGAACTCGGGATAAACGCGCTGACTCACTAGAATTCTTTCGGTGGCGCAACAAACCTGACCGGAATCGTAGAAGCAACCAAAGGCGGTCAATTCGGCGGCCTTCTCAAGATTGGCGTCGTCCAGAATAATCGTCGGGCCGTTGCCACCCATCTCGAGCAGTTTGTGTTTCAAACCTGCGCGCTGAGAAATCATCAGGCCGGTGCGATCCGACCCAATGAAGCCAATCGCGTCGACTCCCGGGTGGGTGATCAGCTGGTCGCCCACCGTCGGCCCCGCGCCCGGCAGACAGTTGAGCACGCCGGGCGGCAAGTCCGCATCTTGAATGATCTCCGAAAAAAGCAGACCAGTGATGGGCGTATATTCTGAAGGCTTGAAGATGATGGTGTTTCCAGATGCAATTCCCGGGCCAAGTAACTCGGAGGGAATCAATGTGGGGAAATTCCACGGCGTAATGCAAACCCATACGCCATACGGTCGATAGAAGGTGTAGATTCTTTTGTTGGGATCGCGAGCGGGGATGATCGGACTTTCCTGGCGCTTGACGTCCTCTGCGGCGATACGAAAATTCTCTGCCGATTCGGTTACGCAACCAATCGCCTCCGCCGTATACGGTTTGCCACTCTCGAGCGTGGACATGCGCGCCAGCTCTTCGATGCGCTTGTCAATGCTCTGCGCAATGCGATGAGTCAGTTGCGCCCGATCAAAAGGCCCCCATTGGCGAAATTTCTCAAAAGCGGCGCGCGACGATTTCACGGCCCGATCAACATCTTGCGGACTCGGCACCGGCACGTAGCCGATGATTTCGCCAGTGACCGGCGAATGAACTGCTGTTTCCTCGCCTGTTGAGCTGGCGACCCATTCTCCGTCAATGAGCATTTTGTGATGCTTGGCACCCGGTCTTTCTTTGGTCAACGGCTGTGTCAGTTTTGCAGGGGGCATGATTGTCTCTATCAACTTTGACTCCTTTTTGTTTGTAGATTACTTTATCTACAAAGTATAAATGTTTCGCGCAAAATAATCAATGTAAGTGCCCGTTCTTCTTGGGGCAAAAATGTCCCTCGGGGTCCATGGGTTGACCACACTGCGGACAAAACGGACGTCCGCGGGTGATGACTTCAACGCCCCAACGCGCCAACTTGCGCACTTGCGAGCGCGTCACCCAATAACGCACGACCGCGGCGTCATCGGGGTCTTCTTCTTCAGTCAGCAATTCTTTGACGAAGAGCACGACCACGTCACGCACTTTGTCGTAGCCGAGGCCCACTTCGCCGACGCGGAAGTGCGGGTCTACCGGCGGGTGGATATGCATCTGGTCTTCAATAAAATCCGCCGAGGCTTCTTGAAGGCTTGGGGTCTGGCGCGAGATCTCAGCCAAAAACTGCTCCACACCAATAGACATGGAATGCAATTGCGTCTTCTCGATCAACACCGACACGGGCGGCTGGTCTTTCTGCCAGCCTTGCAAATAAAACACGCGTTGACCCGGCTGACCGATGGCATCGGCAGTGATATGTTCGCAGGGGTCAACGTCCATTTCAAATTTTGGAGGCATGCTCGCAGTATACCATGCTCATTTTTAGCCACGGATTACACGGATTTTCACTGATTTTTTCCGTGCAAATCCGTGTAATCCGTGGCAAAGGGTTTAAGCCTCTTGCCATTTCTGCTTCACACGATTAACATCCTCCCACATGGAATCAAATCACACACCTCGTCCCGCGCCGCGTGCGCATTTACTCGGCCCCTCGCTGCTCGTCGCCGCATTACTCGCGACCCTCTTCACCGCATGGACTCCCGAGAACCTGGCCTTCGACAACATCACGCGCCAGATTGACTTGATGCTCACCCCGCAAGTTGTCGGCGGCGCTCCCGCGCTGACCACGCCCCAACCCGCGCTACGCATCGCGCTCGTGGCGGGTCACCTCGGCAACGACTCGGGCGCGGTCTGCGTCGACGAGAACGGAAACGACACCCTCACCGAACAGTCAGTTAATTTCAAAATTGCTGAACTCGTTCAAAGCAGTCTCACTGCCAAAGGTTTTCAAGTGGACATTTTGCAAGAATTCGACACGCGCCTGAGCGGACTGCGCGCCGTCGTGCTCATCTCCATCCACAACGACTCGTGCGATTACGTCAACGACGAAGCCACTGGTTTTAAAGTGGCCGCGGCCATGGATACGCGCGACGTCAACCGCGCCACACGTCTCACCGCCTGCCTCGTCGATCGTTACGCGCGCGTCACACGTCTCACCTTCCATGCCGGAAGTATCACCACAGACATGACGCAATATCACTCGTTCTCCGAAATAGACCCGAGCACCGTGGCCGCCATCATCGAAACCGGCTTCCTCAATCTCGACCGCGACTTCCTGACCACGCACACCGACCAGGTGGCCGAGGGCATCGTGCAGAGCGTGCTGTGTTTCGTCAATAACGAGAACGTCGAGCCTACGCCCATGCCCACTTTTGCGCCATGAGCACAAAAAAGTCTCCACAGCGAAACGCCTCGGAGGCCTCACCCGCTAAAAGCGCGGTGAGACGCGAGGCGCCGATTAAGTGGACTCTGCTCCTCGCTGGATTCGGACTCGTCATCTGCATTGTCCTCGTCTTTGGAGTCTTCGCCTCGTCCGCGCCCGTGCGGGCCTCTGTTTTAGAATCATTTGCCTCGCCCACAGCGACTCGCTTCACCAACTTCGCGCAGGTGGAATTAGCCAAGCCAAGTTTTACAGCCTCGCCAACTTTCACAGCCACCAACACAGCCACGCCCATTTTCACGGCGACGCTGATACCCACAGAAACATTGGCCGTGCTTGAAATGTCTGTGCTCGCCGACACGCCCACGCCCGAGCGCCCATCCGTGGACCCAGCCGCCGCGCCCGCAGTGTCGTCGCTGGGCGGCGAAAAATATATTCTGGTGGATATTTCTGAACAGCACATGTATGTATATGAAGGCGGCGTGTTGATTTATAGTTTTGTGGCCTCCACCGGCATCAACAACGGCACGCGCGCCGGCGTCTTTCACGTGCTCGATAAAATTCCGAACGCTTACGGCGCCACGTGGAATATTTGGATGCCCAACTGGCTGGGCATTTACTGGTCAGGCTCGCTCGAAAACGGAATCCACGCCCTGCCGATTCTGCCCGGCGGCTCGCGCTTGTGGGCCGGTTACCTCGGCACGCCCATTTCTTATGGTTGCGTGGTGCTTGGCGTTTACGAGTCGCAAGTGCTCTACGATTGGGCCGAGGTGGGCACGACTGTGGAGATACAGTGGTGATTGTTTTTCGTAGGGGCGCAGCATTGCTGCGCCCCTACTGTTTTTATTACGCCTATTTTCTACAATCGCCAATTTTCTAATCTGCATAATCTGCGGATGAATATGGTCGTATAATCCACCTTGACGATTATGGCTCCTCAAAACATCCCTCAACAAATCGCCATTCAAAACGCGCGCGAGAGTCTGCGCCGCGGCGACAATCCGTCTGCGCGCAGTTGGGCCGAGCAAGCCGCGAAGCTCGCGCCCACTAGCGCCGACCCTCTGCTGATTCTCGCCGCCATCTCTGAGCCGCGCGCCAGCCTCGATTACGCCAAACGCGCCCTCGTGCTCGAACCCGAAAATGCCCGCGCCCGCAAAGCCGTGGACTGGGCCCGCTCGCGCTTCGGCGCCGATGTGCCCGCCTCCGGCCCCACCAGCGCGCCCGAAAATTTCTCGATCACTCAAAACAATCTCAAAGAAAAAACGCAGGCGCGCCGCAACCCGCTGATGGTTGGCCTCATCTTAACTGGCCTGGCCTGCATCGTCGTGGCTTTTGCCGCCTGGTATGCAAGCCCCGCGCTGGCCGCCCTGTTCGCGCAAGAGTCCGCGCCAGCACAACAAGCCGATTCGCAAAGTGTGCAATTTGCGCAAGTTCAACTAGCCAAGCCCACATACACACCTCAACCCAGCTTCACGCCTTCATCCACCTCCACGGCCATCCCCACATTTACTCCACCGGCCACGTTCACGCCCGAGATCACTAACACCCCGCTCCCCACAGAAACACCGCTCGCCACCAACACCGCCGCGCTACTTGAAATGTCTATCCTCGCGGACACGCCCACCTCGATTGCGCCGCCCACCAAAGAAAACGTCCCGCCCGCCGCAAACGCCGCGCCCGTCGGCAACGGCGTACGCTGGATAGACGTGGACCTGACCAACCAGCGCGTCTACGCCTACGAAGGCGACGTGATGCTCAACAGCTTCCTCGCCTCCACCGGCACCTGGCAAACTCCCACCGTCACCGGCCAATTCAAGATATGGATCAAAGTCCGCTCGCAAACCATGTCTGGCCCGGGCTATTCCCTGCCCGGCGTGCCTTATGTGATGTACTTCTACAAAGACTACGGCATCCACGGCACCTACTGGCACAACAACTTCGGCGTGCCGATGAGTCATGGTTGCGTCAACCTCTCGATCCCCGACGCCGAATGGCTGTATAACTGGGCCTCCGTCGGCACAGTCGTCAACGTGCATTATTAGAATTCGCCACAGAGTTCACCGAGAATTTCAAATAAAATCCGTGTGTGCTCCGTGGCCGGTAAACGGAAATTATTGAAATGAAAACTCCCCCTCGCGGACTCTCGCGCCGCGACTTCCTCAAACTAAGCGGACTGGGCCTGCTGGGACTCTTCGTCCCCGCCCGTCCGTTTTCGCATCTGGCCGCGCCCATAGCGGGTGCGCAAACCCCGTCCGCTCAACAGGGACGAGTGTGCGCGCGCTTCTTATGGGCCTACGACTCGCCGTCAGAAAAAGGCAAGCGCGTCAAACTCTATTGGCGCGATTTGCTCGTGGACATTGTCGGCTCGGCAGTGGACGAGGACGCCGCCAATTACAACCGCGTCTGGTACGAACTGCCCGACGAAAGTTACATCTACTCGGGCTGGGTGCAACCTGTGCGCACGACGCTTAATCCCACCATCACAAACATTCCCATCGAGGGACTGCTCGCCGAAATCAGCGTCCCGTTCACAGACGCCTACGAGTCGCCCGACCCGTCGTCGAAGGTTAAGCAGCGTCTCTATTTTGAGACAACGCACTGGGTGACTGCCTCCGCCCCCGGCGCGGACGGAGTCGCCTGGTATAAATTGCTCGACGACAAAACCAACGAATTTTATTTCGCGCCCGCCGCGCATGTGCGCATTTTGTCTGCTGAAGAGTTGAGTCCGCTCTCGCCGGATTTCCCTGCCAAAGACAAACGCATCGAAGTGCATCTTGACCAGCAATTCGTCAGCGCCTACGAAGGGACGCGGCTGGTCTTCGCCGCGCTGGCCGCCACCGGCGCAGTCTTGCGCAGTGGAAAATACACCACGCCCGACGGCACCTTCAGCACTTATCTCAAACGCGCCTCACGTCACATGGCCGCCGGAG
>VFKQ01000387.1 GCA_009885445.1 Anaerolineaceae bacterium
GCATCCGCGTGGGGGACTGGCGAATCATCTATGCCATCGAAGACGATAAATTAATTGTGCTCGTACTTGAAATCTCCAAACGCGGCGGCGCATACCGAGATTTTTGATGCTCGCCACCCTCACCCTGCACCTGCTACTTGAATAATGACGTACCCCTATCATGCTATACTTGCCAAAACGAGAAAGGATGGCCAAAATGGTCCACCAAATAAAACAAGACGAATTGCCCAAAAAACTTCGTGAGCTGATTGACGCAGCCCTGCGCGGCGATACAGTGGTGATTGAACGCGCCGACCATTCCCGCTTGCAACTCGTGCCATTAAAGCAAACTGCTCACCTGCGCAAGGCTGGCAGTGCGCGCGGCATGGTGCAGATGAGCGATGACTTCGACGCGCCTCTGACTGACTTTGGGGAATACATGTAGTGGAAATTCTGCTGGATACACACACCTTTCTCTGGTTTGTAGAAGACAGCCCCAGGTTGAGCAAAACAGCGCGCACCTTGATAGAAGCGGAGGACTCCCGTCCATTTCTGAGCGTTGCCAGTTTGTGGGAGATGGCGATAAAGATCAGCCTCGGCAAACTCAGCCTCACCCAGCCCTACGAAAGTTTTGTCGAGGGACAATTAACCACCAACGGCATTGACATGTTGAACGTGAAAATCAATCATACTGCGGCGATTGCGACTCTGCCTTTCCATCACCGCGACCCATTCGATCGCCTGCTTGTTGTTCAGGCACGGATTGAAAACCTGCCTTTGGTCAGCATCGACCCCATCTTCGATGCTTATGGAATTCAGCGGGTCTGGTAATCTTTAAGAACGACGAAGCGGGGACTTTCCATTAATCTTTTCGACTTCACCAAAACCAAAATCTCATGCTCGCCACCCTCACCCTGCACCTCCTGCTCCCCGGCTGTGCCTCGCTCAAAGAAAAGCGTGGACGTATCAAGCCGCTGATGGCGCGTTTGCGCCGCGAGTTCAACGTCTCTGTGGCCGAGATGGATTTGCAAGATAAATGGAACGAGACCGTCATCGCCTGCGTTATGGTCAACAGCGACGCAGTTGTCTTGCGCCAGTCTTTGCAAACCGTATCCAAATGGGTCCACGCCAATTGGACAGACGGTGATGTGCTCGAGGATACAATCGAATTCAATTAAACACAAAGGCTTGTACTGAGCCCGTCGAAGTGACACCAAGAGCACAAAGTGCATATCAATATTTCCTTTGTGTACTTTGTGTCCTTCGTGGTAAAAAGGATTTATGTTCAACCGACTCCCCAAACTCACCAAGCTCTCCAAAAACGTGCTCATCGTCGCCGGCATTTTCTTTCTCGACAAGGTGCTGGCCTTCGCGCGCGTGGGACTAATTACCCGCGAGTATAAAGACTCAGTGTCCATGCTCGACACGTTCAACGCGGCCAACAACCTGCCGGACGTGCTATTCGCGCTCATCTCGGGCGGCGCGCTGGCCATGGCCTTCATTCCCCTACTCACCGAAACGCTGACCACTAAAGACCGCGCCGCCGCGTGGGACTTATTCTCGCGCGTGGCCAACGTGGCTTTCCTCGTCACAGGCGGGTTTGCCATCCTGATCAGCATCTTCGCCGAACCCATCGTCAACGCCAAGTTCGGCATCGCGCCCGGCTTCGACGCCGAACAACGCGCCCTGCTGGCAGAGTTGATGCGCCTCAATTTAATTAGCACAATGATCTTCGCCATCAGCGGACTCGTCATGGCCAGCCTGCAGGCCAACCAGCATTTCGTCCTGCCGGCCATCGCGCCCATCATGTACAACGTTGGGCAGGTCATCGGCGTGATTTTCCTCGTGCCCATTTATGGCGTCCACGGTCTCGTCTACGGCATCATCCTCGGCGCGGCTTTTCATCTCGCCATTCAAATTCCGGCGCTGATCAAATTTGGTTTCCGCTGGACGGCCTCGCTGAACCTGCGTCACTCGGGTTTGATCGAAGCGCTGAAATTAATGTGGCCGCGCCTGCTGACCATGGGCGGCATCCAATTCATCGTGCTGGCCCGCGACAACATCGCCTCACAACTCGGCCAGGAAGGCGCGGTCAGCGCGCTCACTTATGGCTGGATGATCATGCAAGTGCCCGAGACGATTCTGGGGACGGCTATCGCCACCGCTATGCTCCCCGCCCTCTCCGAGCTCGTCACGCGCCGCGACTGGAGCGGGTTCCACCAAACGATCGAACGCGCCCTGCAAGTTTTGATCGCCCTCACCCTGCCCGCCGCGGCGATTCTCGCCGCAGGCATTGCTCCGCTCGTGAGCGTCGCCTTCGGCCTCGACGAAGCCGACTCGTCCCTCGTCACCTGGACAACGCGCGCCTACCTGCTGATGCTGACAGGTTTCACCATTCACGAAGTGGCCGTGCGCGCGTTTTATGCGCGCAAGGAACCGCTTTATCCGCTGTATGCGGTGCTGTTGCGCGTGGCGCTTTTTCTGTCTATTAGCGTGACCGGATTAAAACTCTTCCCCGACGCGGGCGCGCCGATGATTGCGCTGGCTGAATCAGCGCTGGTGATTGAGGCCATCGTGTTGCTTGGCTGGCTTTCACGACGCACCCGGCAACCCTTGCTTTTAAGTGGCGCTGTCTGGCGCGGGCTGGCCGCCGCGCTGATTGGGGGCGGAGCCGCTTACAGCGCGGTCTGGCTCGGGCCCGAGGGGGCAATCGTCAGCGCGTTGTTGGGCATGCTCATCGGAACGTCCATCGCATTAACCATCGTCTGGCGCGATGTGCGTCAGGTATTTAATCTGTAACGAACTCTTAGGAAAGGATAAATATCTAGGCCGCTCAAAATTCCTGGTATATAATTGCCGCCATGTTAGAAACAACCCCCACCCCCCCCGATATCAACCCGCCCACCCAACCGCGCAAAAAGCGGCGTTTTAACCTGCGCGCTATTCTGCTCGGTTTTCTTGGGCTGATTTTGCTGGCCGCCCTGGGCGCCTTTGGCGGCTACAAAACCGCCTCGAGCGAACGCCTCGCGCATCAAGATACCGTCATCGCGCAACAAATCGTGGATCAATTTGCCCTGGCCGAAGTGGATATTTCGCAGGGAAATTACGGCCTAGCCAAAAAACGGTTGGAGTTCATTATTCAAAATGACCCCAGCTACCCAAACGCGGCCAAACGCCTGACCGATATTTTGATTCTGATGACCATCCCCACCCCCACCGTCACGCCTTCACCCACGCCCACCCTGGACCTGAGCGGCGTGGAGGAAATCTTTCAGCGCGCCCAGCAATATATCAACATTCAAGATTGGGCAAATGCGATCAGCAATCTTGACTCGTTGCGCCGCAAAGACCCCGCTTATCGCGCCTCTGAAGTAGACGGCATGTACTTGTTTGCCTTGCGCAATTATGGCGTTGACCTGATTCTCAAACAAGGGAATTTAGAAGGCGGCATTTATCAACTCACACTCGCGCAAAAATTTTTGACCCCGCTGGATACTACCGCGATACAACTGATGGAAGGCGCGCGCGCCTATGTGTTGGCCGCCAGCTTCTGGGACCTGGACTGGAAGAACGCCGTGACTTACTTTGCAGATGTGTACGCCGGCTGGCCCTCGATGTGGGACGGCACCATGACCGCCACCGCGCGCTATCGTGTTGCGCTGATGCGTTATGGCGACGACCTGTATACGCGTGAGCAATACTGCGACGCGTCGCGTCAATATCAACTCTCGGCCTCCATCGGCGCGATAGACGATGTGCAAAGCCAGAAGAACGCCAACAAGTCCTTTGCTGAGTGCTTCCCGCCCACCGAACAAATCTTCCCCACACTCACAGAGCCTCCTGTGGCGACTCCCACTGGTCCTTAACCGAGTATGTCGACCCCTCCCGTTTGGGTATTGGCAATTCTATATTGGGTGCATTTGCTGGCCACCGTCACATGGGTGGGTAGCATCGCTTCCATTTCACTGCTCGTGCTACCCGCCATGAAGCGAAGTCTGAAACCTGCCGACCAGTTACCTTTCCTCGACGCGATGCAAAAACGCCTTGAGCCGATTGCCTGGTTTTGTCTGGGCACACTGATCGTCAGCGGCCTGTTTCAGATGAGCGCCAATGTGCACTACAACGGATTTCTCGACACGAGCACGCAATGGTCGCTGGCGATTTTAGCCAAGCACCTGCTGGTGGTGGCAATGATCGTCGTCACCGCCGTGCAAACGTGGGAGGTCTTCCCCGCCATTCGTCGCGCGCTACTGCACCGTGAAAACGTCAGCGACGAAAAATTGGCCGCGCTCCAAAAACGCGAAGAAAGATACCTGCGCCTCAACTTTATTCTCTCCATTTTGATTCTGGGCGTCACCGCCATCGCGCGCGCCGCATAATTTTTTAAAGGACTTACGCAAAACGACCGACTCTGCCAACGAGTCGGTCGTTTTGATTCTCCAGCGCATCCTCCCGCGCCCCAAGCGGGTCGGGCGACAAAAGCCACACGCCCCGAGAAAATTCTCTCGGGGCGTGTGGAAATGGTTTGCGAGTGAAACTCTAATGTCCTATGCCGCTGATGGGCTTGACTTCGACCAGCTCCGCGCGGACGATGAGGCGCTTGTCGTACTTCTGCGTCGTCGC
>VFKQ01000401.1 GCA_009885445.1 Anaerolineaceae bacterium
ACTTTAGTGCTCCTAAAGCGAGAGAGGAGTTTGAGCGGGGCGCACCCAACCCCCAGCCAATGACCTGCCTCCCGCGGGCGTGCATCCACTTCACCGCGGACGGGGTGGCGAGGTAGCGCGGGTTGGCCTCCACGATCAGCGCGTCGGGGTTGAAGTCTGCGAGCCAGTCTGTAAATCCGCGTTGATAACAAAAATAGAGCGGCCCATTTAATAAATGTAAATTCTTTGCGGGAACAAAATTCGTAAATCGTCCCAAAGGGATGCTGGGCGATAAATCGTAAATCGAAGTGATGCCTTCACTCGGGCGCGGCGCGCCCGCGAAGAGACTCATTGAATCACAAGATTGCGCCAGCAATTCAAAAAACGGTGCGCGGTAATTCGGCAGGACGCGCTGTTGCAGTGCAAGGCGGCCTTGAAAACGATCACTGAAAACTGAAACCTGATTACTGCTCACTTCTCTCTATTCTCTATTCTCTGAATCTTCCAACAAAATCCTCAAATACGCGTCCACCATTTTCTCCAGCCCCAGCGCGGACTCGGCTTGGGCGCGGGCGGCCCGCTTGAAGCGCGGATTGTCGCGTAAGATTTCGGCGGCGGAATCTGCCAGCGGCGCGATGATCGGTTGCTCCAGTTTCCACACATCACTGCCATACGGCGCGAGTCGACCGGCGTCCCGAATCACTAATTCATTCAACGCGCCGGTGTCGAAGGCGACGACGGGCAGTCCGCAGGCGAGGGCCTCGATGACGGCGTTGGGGCAGGCGGCGTTCACGTCCGCGGAGAAGAGCAGGTGCGCGGAGCGGTCAATTTCGGGGATGCGCTCGCGCGGCACGACGCCCAACCATTCGATCGGCACGCGGGTTTTTGATTCGACGCGGGCGCGGTGGTCGTCGTCTATTTTTCCGACGATGACGAGTTGCATTGGTAATTTGTGTTCTTCATTTAATATCTCGGCCAGTTTTACCGCGTGATCAAGTCCCGCCTCGTAGCCGCCGCCGAGGTTGCCTTCCACGACGAGGAGTTTGTACGGCGGGAATGGCGGGATGGAATCCCGCCCTACATTGTAGATATTCAAATCCACGCCGTTGTGCACAATAAATGAGGGAGCCGTGGTTTTCCCATACCAATCTTCCCACCAGCGGCGCGAGAACTCGCTTTGATAGATGATTCGATCCGCTAGAAAGCGGCGGATGAAGCGCAGAATCAAATTTCCATATTCAGCGCGCACAAAGTGACGAATCCCCGTGTTGCGTTTGCGATGCACCCAGTTGATTCCGTCCAGCCGCTGAACGATGCGCAGGCCGCGACGTTTGGCGCGCCACAGCGAAAATAAATCGCGCGTGCCGGCGATGACAAGGATGGCCGCGTCGGCAGAGTCGGGGTCGTGAGTCACCTCGTAGCCGCGCGCGTGCAGTCCCGCCTCAAACTTGAGCCGAAACGAGGCCATGCCGGCCAACCCTTCGACGCGCGGGACAATGCAGATTTTTGGCATAGGGGGATTATAAGGCAGGTACACAGAGAGACAGGTAAACAAAGTATGAAATCCCTATTCCCCATTCCCCATTCACTGCTCTCTATTCTCTGCTCTCTTCTCTCTTCATCTTTCATCTTTTCCCCTTTATGGTATCCTTGCCAAACACCCTCTCGCGGAGCATTCATGTACATTGCCATCGAAGGGGTCATCGGAGTGGGAAAGACCACCCTGGCCCGTTTTTTACAACCCGCGTTCGACGCGCAAATTCTGCTCGAAGTGTTCGAGGAGAATCCATTCCTTTCGGATTTTTATAATGACCGCGCGCGTTACGCTTTTCAAACACAGATATTTTTTTTGCTTTCGCGCTATCACCAGCAACGCCGCGGCGTGAAGGAATTGGTCCGCGATGGGCAGAACCTGATCTCTGATTACACGTTTTCTAAAGACGCGCTCTTCGCGCAAATCAACCTGAAGGGCGACGAGCTGGAAATGTATAAGCGCGTGCATGAAGCGCTGGCCGAAAATATTCAACTGCCCGACCTGCTGGTCTACCTGCGCGCCGACACCGACGTGCTCATGCAACGCATCGCCCAGCGTGACCGCACCTACGAACGCAACATGGAGCGCGGTTACATAGACGACCTCAATCACGCTTACGAAGAGTTCTTCGCGAAACCGAACGAAAATACGCCCGTGCTCGTTATAGACAGTAACCCGCTCAACATCGTGCAAAACCCCGCGCACATCAAGCACGTTGAACAGCGCATTCGCGAAGCGCTGGGGCTGAGTCCTTTTCAGCAAAGTTTGTTGCTCGATGGATAAAACGTTGGTCGAGTAGCCAGTGCTCTTCTGGCGTATCGAGACCATTTAGCGAGATGCGAATCGGTGGTCTCGATACGGCGGCAGTCAAATGTGTTTTTCTACTAATGAGACCCACCGCCGCCTACTCGACCACCCTTGATTTTTCCTCGGAGACCCAATGCGCGTCACACGTGAAACCCTCATCCGCCTGGCCAAAGAAACGGCGCAGACCCGCTCCTTTGAAAACAAAGACATCATCGCCGCCTACCTGAGCGGTTCGCTGGTCGGCGAGGGCGACCCATTTCTCGGCGGCGTGACCGACATCGACCTGGTCTTCGTCATGGCGAACAAGCCCCAACGCACGCGCGAAATTGTCAAACTCACCGGCGACTTCCACGTCGACATCCATTACCGCGCCCGCGCCGAATACACCCCCGCGCGCGACCTGCGCATCAACCCCTGGCTCGGCCCCGAAATTTATGCGCCCATGCTTTTGCTTGAGCGCGAAAAATTTTTTGACTTCGTGCAAGCCGCCGTGCGCGCCGGCTTCGAATTCAACGCGCCCTCGCTCACCCTGCAACGTTGCCGCGCATTACTACGCGCCTCGCGCAAAATGTGGACGGAGTTACTCAGCGTCGAATCCGTCGGGGCCGCCGAAGTGGCGCGCTACCTCAACGCGCTGTATCACGCCGCATGCGCCGTCACTGGATTAAACGGCGGACCGCTGGCCGAGCGCCGACTCCTGCTCGACTTTCCGACTCGCGCCGAACAAGCGGATCGCCCACAAATGGCCTCGGCTCTTATCGGACTTTTGGGCGGGTTCGCCCTCGAAAGCGGCCTGCCCCCCGAGTGGCTGACGCAATGGCGCGCGGCGTTTGAGTCTGCGGCGAGCTCCTCGAAAGCGGACGCCTATTTAAATCCCGCGCGCACGAATTATTATTTCAAAGCCTTCGAGGCCATGCACGAAAGTGGAAACTCCACCGCCGCGCTGTGGCCCCTGCTCAACTCGTGGACTCAGTCCGCGCTGGTTCTGCCCGCCGAGCAAAACAAAGACTGGGACGCGGCGCGCAGTGTGCTCGGCTTCAACGATAAGGATTTCGAAGCGAAAGTGGGCGGCCTCGACCAGTTCCTGGATGAGATCGAAGCCCTGCTGGATGAAATTGCCTTGGCCAATGGGCTGGATACTTCGACAAGTTTGTAGTTTCAGTCTTTAAACGCAAAGGACACGAAGGAAGCCCGCTTCTTTTTGCTTGCCTTTGTGGACTTCGTGGTGAGTGCTCGTGAAAAGCACAATTGTCTAGTCAGATAATCTCAAAAAGCACCCCACATTTGGGGGAGGCGGGGGAATCGGGGAAGTCTGCTGATGTGGATAAGTGCCTCAATTCTGTGGATAACAGGCCTCAGGTGTGGACAACGCCCCTAGAATCACCGTCACCCGCTTTGGGCGCGGAGAGAGGCGCCCCCCAGATGTGGACGAGTCTCAGGCGAGTCGTCAAGATGTGGAAAGGCTTAATTTGGGGCGCAGGGCGTGGGGGGTTATCCACTTTTTATCCACATTTGGAGGGTGGTATGTTGGGCCAGAAAAAGCCTCAATTGTGCTGTGCCGTGAGTGAGTCGGTCTGCATATGTGTCTCGACAGGCTCGACAACCGGGCTTGGCGGGGTTATCCACACTTTCAACAGGGCCTACTGCTACTACTAAGTTAATCAATTTATATACATTAAGTACTTTCTTTAATTAGGAGAGCAAAGATGGGAAAACTTAGCGGAAAGACAGCCATCATCAGCGGCGCAACATCGGGCATTGGCAAGGCGAGCGCGTTGTTGTTTGCAAACGAAGGCGCGGACTTGATCATCACGGGCCGCCGCGCAGAGTTGGGCAAAGATGTGCAAGCCGCGTGTGTTTCTGTTGGCGCGCGATGTGTCTTCGTCGAAGCGGATCATACGCGGGCGGAGGATTGTGCGCGTGTTGTGGATGCCGCGTTGCGTGAGTTTGGGCGCGTGGATATTTTGTATAACAACGCGGGCATCGTCACGCGCGGCACAGCCGAGACGACGGAAGAGTCTGTTTGGCAGGAGACGTTTGACTTGAACGTGACGGCGCTGTGGCGCATGTGCAAGCTGGTGCTTCCAATCATGAAGAAACAGGGAGGCGGCGCGATTGTGAACTGCGGCTCGGACTGGTCGGTGGTGGCGGGCAAGGATGCCTTTCCGTACATTGCCAGCAAGGGCGCGGTGGCGATGATGACGAAGAGCATGGCGCTCGATTTTGCGCGCGACGGAATCAGAGTTAACGCGGTGTGTCCGGGCGATACGTTTGTGGAGCGCTGGATGGAGAAGGGCTACTTTGACAATTCGACGCCGGTCACTTTGGCCGAGGCGATAAAGGAATCGAGCGCCTATATTCCGCTGGGACGCTTCGCCGAGCCAGTGGAGATCGCGCGGGCAGTGTTGTTTTTGGCGTCGGATGATTCGTCGTTTGTCACCGGTCATCTTTTGCTGGTGGACGGGGGGAATACGGCGGGGTAGTACAGTGAGCAGTTACCAGTGTTCAGTTATCAGTGAGGAGGGCGGTGCTATAATTTATTTAGTGAAGGGCTTCGAGTTCTTCTGATCCCAAGCAGAGTCCACCCCTGCTCACACGTCCCTTCGGGATAACGCAAACCGATGGATCATTACGAGATGCGCAGTTGGCTGGGATGGCAGCATCATATGCTATTGGTCTCTCTGGCTCATCATTTCCTGGTTCGTTTGAAAATTCAATTTCAAGAACAGGCTCCTGCGCTCACTATTTATCAAGTTCGCATTTTGCTGTGCAGCGTTTTGCCATCATTTGTTTCTGGTATCGAATCCGCTTTAGACCGTGTGCTCTATTACCAAAAATGTAATTTCGCTGCTTATCGTTCACACCGTAAGAAAAAAATAGCCCAATTAGCAACTTTTGCTCATAACCTTGCGTTGTAATATTAATAGGTTCTCTTTTCGATAAACAAAACACCCCGCCACTTGTGGCGGGGTGTTCATTCGTTACAACTCGCAATAGCGATCCACGTGTTTGGCGATGATGGCGATGCTGTCGGCCCAGAATTTTTTCTTGCGGATGTCGATGCCGAAGCGCTGGGCCAAGTCCGCGGCGCTGGCTTCGCCCGTGGAGGCCAGCAGATTCTTGTAATCCTGCACGAAGGCCTCGCCGCGATGTTGGAAGATGGCGTACAGTCCCGTGCCGAAGAGCAGACCGAAGGCGTAGGGAAAGTTGTAGAACGAGATGCCTGTGGAGTAATAGTGCGGCTTCCACGTCCACATATATTTTTGCAAAATATTTTCGTCCAGCCCGTCGCCGTAGGTGGCTTTCTGGGCGCGCTCCATGATGTCGCAGAAGTCATCCGCCGAAAGTTCGGACTCGTCGCGGCGCTCGAAGACTTCCTTCTCGAAGAGGAAGCGCGAGGTGATGTCCACGATGACTGCCGCCGCGCCGTTGAGATGTCCCTCAAGGATGGCGAGTTCCTCCTGCGGATCCTTGGTCTTGGCGAGGCGCGCCTCGGTGACGATGGTCTCGCAAAAAGTCGAGGCGGTCTCAGCGAGAG
>VFKQ01000181.1 GCA_009885445.1 Anaerolineaceae bacterium
CGCGTAATAAATTTCTTGTAGGGGCACGGCGCCGCCGTGCCCCTACATTATTTAATGACCCTCGCCCTCGGCATTGACCCCGGACTCGCCACGACAGGCTACGGCCTCGTCCGCCTCACGCCGCGCGGGGAGTTGGTCGCTGTTAAATTCGGCGTGATTCTCACTCCCAAGGAAGAGTCCGCGCCTGCGCGACTCGAGATGCTCCACAAACAATTGCGCAAAATTCTAAAGGCGAATCCGCCCGATACTGCGGGCGTCGAAAAATTATTTTTCTCGCGCAACGTGTCCACTGCGATTTCTGTCGGGCAGGCGAGGGGCGTCGTCTTGCTGGCCCTGCAACAGGGCGGTGTGAGCGTGAGCGAGTACACGCCCAACGAGGTGAAACAAGCCGTCGCGGGCTACGGGTCCGCAGACAAGAGACAAGTCCAGGATATGGTGCGCGCTTTGCTCGGCCTGGACGAAATCCCCAAACCCGACGACGCCGCCGATGCGCTGGCGATTGCGATTTGTCATTTGAATACGAAAAGATATTAATGTAGGGGCACGGCGGCGCCGTGCCCCTACCGTTTCATCTGCGTTAAAAAATTTGGGGCCATCTGCTACAATCAACGCGCATGTCCTACACCCGCCCCCTGCTCGGAATCACAATTTCATTTCTCGCCGGCATCGCCCTCGCCGGCGTTGTTGACTTGCCCGTTGATATCTGGCTGACCTTTGCCGCCATCACCCTCGCCATCGGATTGTTGTGGGGCTTCCTGGTGCGCTCGGCAGAATTAACCTCCCTCGCCCGCGACGTCACCTTCGCTACAATCTTCGCAGTCTTTCTATTATTAGGTTGCGCGCGTTATCAATCCGCAAAACCCCACTTCGACGCCTTCGACCTCGCCTGGTACAACGACCGCGATTACGACGTGCTCATCACCGGCTATGTGACCGAACTGCCCGACGAGCGCGACAGTTACGTGAACCTGCGCGTACGCGTCATCGCCCTCGACAACGGCGGCGGGACCGACCTGCCCATTAATAAGAAGAACAACTTGCTCCTCGCCCGCGTGGACCCCGATGTGACCTATCACTACGGCGACGTGATTCGTCTGCGCGGAAAATTGCTCACGCCTCCCGAAAACGAAGATTTTTCATACCGCGATTATCTCGCCCGCGAAGGCATTCACTCCACGATGACCAGCGCGGAGATTACCGTCCTGCCGCAAAAGGCAGGCAATGCTTTTTCGTCTGCGATGTTCGCCCTCAAAGAGCGCGCGCTCAACACCATCTATAAAATTTTTCCGGACCCCGAAGCATCACTGCTCGCAGGCATTTTGCTCGGCATGGATAACGGCCTGCCAAGCGATCTGCAACAAGCTTTCAAAGACACCGGCACTTCGCACATCATCGCCATCTCTGGTTTTAATATCGCCATCATCGCCAGCATTTTTCTATCGCTCTTTGGCCGACTGCTCGGGCAACGTCGCGGCGCATTCGCCGCCGCGCTTGGCATCGCTTTTTATACATTGCTCGTCGGCGCAGATGCGGCCGTGGTGCGCGCCGCCGTCATGGGCAGTATCGCCCTCTTCGCCCGTCATCTTGGCCGCCAGCAAGACGGACTCAACACATTATTTTTTGTCGCCGCATTGATGGCGCTTTTCAATCCGCTCTACCTCAGCGACGTCGGCTTTCAACTTTCCTTCTTCGCCACCCTCGGCCTGATTCTGTACGCCTCGCCTCTTTCTGAATTTGTAAAACTCCAACTCACGAAATACGCGATCCGCAACGACCTCTACATCAACACCGAACGCACCTCCAGCATCATCTCCGATTTTTTTCTGCTCACCCTCGCCGCGCAGGTCACCACCCTGCCCATCATGGCTTATCATTTCAATCGCCTCTCCATCGTTTCGTTTATCGCCAATCCATTTATTCTGCCCGCCCAACCCGCCGTGATGATTCTCGGCGGCCTCGCCGACATCCTCGGCATGATTTTTATTCCGCTCGGCCAACTGCTCGCCTTCATTACCTGGCCCTTCGTCACTTACACGATTCACCTCGTCGACTTTTTCGCCTCCCTGCCTTTCGCCGCCATCTCAGTCGACTTCCCCCTGTGGGCCGTCTTCGCCTGGTTTGCCGCGCTTCTCACTCTGACCGTGGGCGGGCCCGGCCTCAAGGATTTTTATATGACCCTTCAAAGTCGCTTCCCCAAAATCCCTGCCTGGGCCGCGCTCAGCGCATTGACTTTGCTCGCCATGCTCATCTGGCGCGCCGCTCTCTCGCTCCCCGACGGACGCCTGCACGTCACCTTCCTCGATGCGGGTTCGAGCGACGCGATTCTGATTCAGACTCCCAGCGGCGGGACAGTGCTCATTAACGGCGGCGAAAGTTTGTCGCAACTTTCGAGTCAACTCGGCCAGAGACTCTCGCTCTTCGACCGCGAACTCGATTGGTTAATCGTCGCCTCCACGCAGGAGAATCAGGTCGCAGCTTTACCTCGTCTGATGGAGCGTTATCCGCCGCGCGAAGTGCTTTGGTCTGGTAACGAGCAAGCCTCCTTCCCGTCGAGGGCGCTCGATAAATGGCTGGCCGATAACAGCGTGCGTGTGACTCGCGCTGAAGCGGATCAAGTCCTCGACCTCGGTGACGGCGCAACGCTCACAATGCTCACCTCCGGCCCACGCGGCGCTGTCCTGCTGTTGGAATATCAGGGCTTTCGCATGTTACTGCCCATCGGCGCGGACTTCGACACGCTGGCCGAATTGCAAGCGCGCGACCTCGGCGAAATAAATGTTTTACTGCTCGCCGATTCAGGCTTCGCGCAACTCAATCCTGTTGACTGGATTAATTCACTCAACCCGCAACTCGTTGTGCTCAGCGTCGGCGCGGGTGATTTCAGAGGCATGCCCGACATCGAAACAATGGACGCGGTTGCCGAGCGCGCGTTGGTGCGCACCGATTTCAACGGCTGGATTCAGATCATCACCGACGGCACGCAAGTGTGGATCGAAGTGGAGCGCGGTAACACTGCGCCGACGGCCACGCCCACAGAACCGCCCACCGAAGAACCTGCCGCTACCGAGCCGCCCGCCACCGAAGCGCCATTAGAAACGCAAGCGCCGTTCGAAACCGCGCCACCTGTTGATTTCACACCACCCCCGTAATGCGACACCATGCTGTCGCCATTATGGAGTCGCACCGCTTGCTGTGCGACAAGCGGGAGCAAGCTCCCGCACTCCATATTTTTCACGCGCTATAATCAGCGCACACTATTTCAACGAGGCCCCCATGAACAACACCCTGACCATCACCTCCACCCAACGCGCCGAACCTGTCACACTGACCATCTTGCATCTCGCTGGCCGAGTCGACTCAGCCAACGAGTCGCAATTGCGCGAGCAGGCCGAGCAAGCCCACGCAGACGGCGCGCGCCGCCTGCTGCTCGACCTCGGCGAAGTCAATTACATCTCCAGCGCCGGACTGCGCGCCATTCACATCATTTTCAAACTCTTCACCCCCGCCGCCGAAGTGCAAGCCTGGCACCCGGGCGGCGACGTATACAAGACTCCCTACTTCAAAATTTACTGCCCCTCACCGCAGGTCTACGGCGTGCTCAACCTGGCCGGCTTTTTACACAACATTCCTTTCTACACTGATTTGCAAGAAGCACTCGATTCGTTCAAATAGGATGCACGAGCAAAGTGACAGTCATTTCTGAAGTGTCTGTCACTTTTTTCCACAGAGGGATATTTGACCGCTCATTCAGCAAACCCTAAGCCAACTGTCATTCGCGGTTAAGGAAGATATACGCGCGCGGCTCCATCCAACAAACAAGCCGATTTTGTTATTGATAACAGAAAAAATCCTTCAAGGAGCTTCGCCATGCGCACTCGCTTCAAATCTGATATTCCATCATCCGAAATAACATCCAAAGAATTATTTCTCTCACGGCGTGACTTCATCAAGACCGCTGGCTTCATGGGCATGGGCGCATTACTGGCCGCCTGCGCCCCCAGCGGCGGTGGCGGGACGATACCAGCGAACGAGGTCCCCGGCGAGGCAGGCGCGGGCCCGCTGGACGTGCTCAACTCGTTTGAAGACATCACCAACTACAACAACTACTACGAATTCAGCACCGACAAGACCGCAGTGAATGCACTCTCCAAAGATTTCGTCGCCCGCCCGTGGACGGTGGAGGTCGGCGGTTTGGTCAACAAGCCAAAGACCTACGATGTGGACGAGCTAATTAAGAAGTTCCAGCCCGAGGAGCGCATCTATCGTATGCGCTGTGTCGAGGCGTGGAGCATGGTCATCCCGTGGAATGGTTTCTCGCTGTCCAAATTGTTGAATGAAGTGGAACCGACATCCAAAGCGAAGTATGTGAGTTTTGAATCGTTGTATGACACGCAACGCTACCCCGGGCAAAAGAGTCCCTTTTACCCGTGGCCTTATCATGAGGGACTGCGCCTCGACGAGGCCATGAACGACCTGGCCATTCTCGCCACCGGCGTATATGGCGAACCACTGCCCAACCCAAACGGCGCGCCGATTCGACTGGTCACACCGTGGAAGTACGGCATCAAGTCGATCAAGGGCGTCATCAAGATAGAATTGGTTGAGGAACAACCCGCGACGCTTTGGAACTCTATTGGGCCGAACGAGTATGGCTTTTATTGCAACGTCAACCCGAACGTGTCGCACCCGCGTTGGACACAGTCCAGCGAACGGCGCATCGGCGAACTGGCCCGTCGTCCCACGTTGATGTTTAATGGCTACGAGGAGCAGGTGGCGCATTTGTATGCGGGTATGGATTTGAAGAAGAATTATTAGGGCGCGGGCGCGAGGGTAAACAGGTAGACACGGAAACACGGAAACAGGTAGACTCGTGAACGCGTGTTGCGTAGTATATATCACGCACTATCCAACTATCCAACCACCTAACTACCTAACCACCTAACTACCTAACTATCAAACCACCCAACTAAATGAAACGCTACACTCCCCTGCAGATTTTCATGCACACCGCCGCGTGGTTTCCATTTGCGCGTCTGGCCTTTGAAGCCTTCATTGGCGACCTGACGGCGAATCCGATTCAGCATCTCGAACAGCGCACGGGGCGCGCGGCCATCACACTTTTAATTTTGTGCCTGGCCTGCACACCGCTCAACACACTCTTCGGCTGGAGCGAATTGCTCAAGCGCCGCCGCGCGTTGGGGCTGTATTCGTTTTTGTACGCCACCGTCCACGTGATTATTTTTATCAATCTCGATTACGGTTTTGCATGGAGTCTGTTCATGCAAACCGTTTTGCAAAAGCCCTACATCGTGGTCGGCATGATTGCAATCTTCCTGATGACCGTGCTAGCCATGACCTCTTTCGACGTGTGGAAAGTGCGCATGGGCAAACGCTGGAAGCAACTGCATGACCTCATTTACTACATCGCGCCGCTGGCGATTCTGCATTACGCCTGGGGCAAGAAGGGCGACTTCTTCGCCTTGCAGGGCGAGATCATCAAACCGCTTATTTACGCGATCGTCTTCGCGGTGCTGATGATTTTGCGCATCCCGCCCGTGCGCAGAAAACTCTCCTCGTGGCGAACCCGCTTCAGGGTCCGCTTTACGAGGCGGGTTGTCAAAGAGCCGAACCAGATTCCGTGAGAGAGTCTGTTTTTTTAATGGCGAAGCGCTCATGCGTGGTTAATCCGCCATCAAAAAAGACGGTGATATAATCCGCCGCATGAGCGAAAACACTTCACAAACAGATACGATTACATTTAAGAAAGACACCTTCTACACCGTGCTGGTGGCACTGGCCTTCGGCATCGGAATTTTGACCGGCTACATTTTGTGGGGACGCGGCACCACGCGGACAACGGCGCAACCCGCCGCGCCTGTAGCGGGTTCGGCCCCACAGACCTTTCGCCGCTACGACATCCCCACCGAAGGCTTCCCCAGCCTCGGCCCCGACGATGCGCCGATTGTCATCGTGGAGTTCAGCGACTTTCAGTGCCCGTTTTGTAAACGCTGGCACGAGCAGGTATATCAGCCACTGATGGACGCGTACCCGGGCAAGATTCGCATCGTCTATCGCAACCTGCCGTTGACATCGATTCACCCCGAGGCCATGCCCTCCGCTGAGGCTTCGATGTGCGCTTTTGAGCAGAACGCCTACTGGCAATATCATGGTGCGCTGTTTAGCGGGCAGGAAATTCTCAGCGCCGCGTTCTATGTGCAGACCGCCACCGACCTGGGCCTAAACCTGGCGGGCTTCCAAACCTGCATGGACGAGCATCGCTTTCAGGCTCAAATTCAAGCCGACATGGATTTTGCGCTCGGCATCGGTGTACAGTCTACGCCCACGTTCTTCATCAATGGGCTGGCCATCGTCGGCGCACAACCACTGTCAACATTTAGCGATATCATCGACAAGGAACTGGCCGGAGAAATTCCGCAGTAAGTTGCAACGGGCGGCCATGTTGGCCGCCCGTTTTTTTAAGGTCAGGTTGAAAGCGGAATCTTTACCGCGAAGAGGCGAAGACCGCAAAGGAAGAATTTAAAGTTCGCGAAGTTTTTTTACAGAATTTCTTCGCGTTCTTGGCGGTCTTCGCGGTGAAAAGGTTTTGGAACGAACGCAAAGGTGCCTATGAAAAAATTTGTTGCAGTTGCAGGAAACATTGGTGTGGGAAAAAGCACTTTGGTGAACATGCTGTGCGCCAAACTCGGCTGGGAGCCGTTCTACGAACCCGTGGCCGAGAATCCATATCTTGCTGATTTTTACGCCCACATGAAAACCTGGGCATTTCATTCGCAAACTTTTTTTCTGATTCATCGCCTCAAAGCGCACGATGAACTCGCGCGCCGCTCAGGTTCCGTGATTCAAGACCGCAGTGTCTATGAAGACGCCGAAATTTTTGCGCACAATCTTTTTCTGCAAGGCGATATTCACGAACGGGACTATCAAACGTATCGCGAACTCTACGACACAATGTTGCGCTTCCTGCCGCCGCCAGATTTGATCGTGTATTTGCGCGCTTCCGTGCCTACCTTGATGACGCG
>VFKQ01000076.1 GCA_009885445.1 Anaerolineaceae bacterium
CGATTTGGGCAACACCGTGCTCGTTGTTGAACACGATGACGAAACCATCCGCACCGCAGACTGGGTCGTGGACCTCGGCCCCGCCGCAGGCGAGCATGGCGGTGAAGTGGTGGCGGAGGGCACGCCGAAACAGATTCTCGCGCATCCGAAATCTTTGACGGGCGCATACATGTCGGGGCGCAAGCAGGTTCCAGTTCCGAAAAAGAGGCGCGCCGGAAATGGCAAGTGGCTGAAGATTGTGGGCGCGTCTGCAAATAATTTAAAAAATATAGATATCAGCATCCCGCTCGGAGAATTGGTCTGCATCACTGGCGTCAGCGGCTCGGGCAAGTCCACGCTGATGAGCGATATTTTGTATGAGGCGCTGGCCGAAAAATTAATGGGCGCGCGCGGTATGCCCGGCGAACATGAACGCATCGACGGCATTGAGCATCTCGACAAAATCATCAACATAGACCAGTCGCCAATTGGACGCACGCCGCGCTCGAACCCGGGAACTTACACTGGCCTGTGGGACGAGATGCGGAAATTATTTGCGGAACTTCCCGAAAGCAAAATTCGCGGCTACAAGCCCGGGCGTTTTTCTTTCAACGTCCATGGCGGACGTTGTGAGGCCTGTCAAGGTCAGGGCGAACTGCGCATTGAAATGCAATTCCTGCCGGATGTGTATGTGCCTTGCGATGTGTGTCACGGAAAAAGATTCAACAACGAAACTCTGCAAGTTAAATTCAAAGAAAATTCGATCGCAGATGTTTTAGCCATGACGGTGGAACATGCGTTGGGCACCTTCGCCGCGTTCCCGCAGATGGTGAACAAACTTGGGTTATTGCAGGAAGTGGGACTCGGCTATGTGCGCGTCGGTCAACCCGGCACAACGCTGTCAGGCGGCGAAGCCCAGCGCGTCAAACTGGCCAAGGAACTTTCACGCCGCGCCACCGGGCGGACTCTCTACGTGCTCGACGAACCCTCAGTGGGCCTGCACGCCGCAGACGTTCACAAGCTGATAGAGGTCCTGCAACGCCTCGTGGACGCCGGCAACTCCGTGCTGATCATCGAACACAACCTCGACATCATCAAGGTTGCAGACTGGGTGATTGACCTCGGCCCCGAAGGCGGCGACCGCGGCGGCGAACTGGTGGCGGAGGGAACGCCCGAGCAGGTGATTAAGGTGAAGGGTTCGTATACAGGACAGTATTTGAAGAGGCATATGAAGTAAGCCCGTGATTCTTTAAACACAAAGTACACGAAGGGCACAAAGTAAAGGAGTGGGCTTAATTGGCCCACAGGGGGGCTTTGCTCTGTCCTTCGCGTTTAAGAATTTCTTAATCACGTCATAAAATCGTCGCCACATCATTTCAAAAACATCAGGTAGAATATTGCCAGCCCTCAGGCGGGAAGGTTTTGCTTAAAGCCCGTCTGTCTACTCTAAAGGAAAACCCCCATGAATAAATCATCCCCTTCCTCCATTCAAAGCACCATTCAAAACCGTCGCAGACGTCAACAACTTGGCCCGCGCGCATTTGGCATTGTCGCCGTCCTGCTCGTCATCGGCGGACTGGTTGTCCTCGGCAATGCGCTGATCGGACCGGGCAAGCCCATCTCAAACATGTTCGCCAGCGACACACCCACGCCCACCGTCACGTTGACTCCCACGCCCACCTCCACGGCCACGTCGACTCCCACCGAGACGGCCACAGCCACCATCACCCTCACACCCACAGCAGGTGCGCCATTTGAATACACCGTTCAGGAAGGCGATTTCCTTTCGAGCATTGCGGCCAAATTCAATTTGGGCGATACCGGCATTCCTTTGATTCTGTTGCTCAATCCGTACACCACTGATGCAACGAGTCACAGCATTGACCCCACCACCCAAATCGTTTACCCCAATCAGATAATCTGGATTCCCAACCCAGATATGCAACTGCCCACTGCCACCCTCGTCTCGCCCGACCTGCCGCGCGGCACCAAGGTGACCTACACCGTGCAAGCCGGCGACACGCTCGGCGGCATTGCGGCCAAATTCAACACCACCGAAGAAGCCATTATTGCCGAAAACGACCTGGAAGACCCGAACGCTTTGTTCGTTGGCCAACAGTTGATCATCCCGGTCAACCTGATCACGTCCACGCCCACGCGGCTACCCACTTCCACGCCAATCACGGCCACGCCCACGTTCTCCACCAGCATTGCCACGGGCACCAAATCGCCGTAATTGCTGGACAAATCGGCACTTCTCACGTAAAATCCCGCTTCGCTTAAGAAAATTTTTTGGAGAAACAACCTTGGCAAACATTAAATCTCAAATCAAACGCAACCGACAGAACGAGAAACGTCGTCTGAATAACCGCACCGCTCGCGGCTCTGCCCGCGCGGCAATCCGTGATGCGCGCGGCGCCATGGCAGTCGGCGAAGATTCCAAGCCGGCTGTTACCGCGGCCATCAGCTCGTTGGATGTCGCCGCCCGCAAAGGTGCAATTCACCCCAAGAACGCGGCACGCCGCAAGTCTCGTTTGATGAAGGCCATGAACAAGGCCATCGCCAATCCGGTCAAACATGTTGAGAAGAAAACCTCAGCGAAAAAAACCGGCGCAAAGAAAAAATAAGCATCAACAACTTGAAAAGCGGGAGTCGCAAGGCTCCCGCTTTTTTTATTCCCAGCACCGCCTCACCCCGCCTCCCCATTGAAAAAAGGCTGGGGAGGAGCAAAAATTCAGGATGATATAATTTTCAACATGTTCAACGACATCCAACAAATCATCGAAGACCAGATCAAAATCATCTGCGCGGCAAATGACATCGCCCTCGCCGCGCTTAAGTGGACCTCAATTCCATTTGCCGGCGAATGGGGCATGGCCACTTCCTTTTTTCAAACAGCCGCGGATGCCGCGCGCGCCGGCCAGGGCGGAGGCAAACCCGTCCCGCAGAGAGCGCAGGAGTTGGCCGAGCAGGTCAAAGGTCAGCTCGGAAGCGTGGACGGAATCAGCCGCGTCGAAGCAGTCAGAGGCTATCTCAACGTCTACTTCGAGACGTCCTCCTACGCCCGCCGAGTCGTGGACGAAGTGCTCGCCTCGGGCACGGACTTTGGGCGGGGTGCGCCAAAAAACGAGCGCGTCATGGTGGAGTTTTGTTCCCCCAACACGCATCACTCATTCCACATCGGTCATTACCTCAACGCCATGTTAGGCGAGTCGCTGGCACGCTTAACCTCCTTTGCCGGGTTCGAAACGATCCGCGCTTCCTATCCTGGCGACCTGGGCCTGGGCGTAATTACCGTCATGTGGGCTTACGACAAATTTTATAAGGGGCAGGAACCGGCAGGCATTCACGAGCGCGGACAATGGATGTTGAAGATTTACGCCGAAGCCACCGCCCTGCTCGAAAAGAAAGACGGCGAAACACCTGAAGATATCACGCGCCGCGAAGTATTTGAAGCCGAGCGCCGCGAGATGTATAAAAAATGGGAAAGCGGCGATGCGCATGTGCGCGCGCTCTGGCAAGAAACGCGCGAATGGAGTCTGGCTGAACTGCGCGATATCTTGGCCATGCTCAAAATAAAGATTGACGTATGGTTCTACGAAAGCGAAGTAGACGAGCCATCGCGCAAAATTGTGGATGAGTTGATTCAGAAAAAAATCGCCACCGATGAACGCGCCACAAACGGCCCGGTCATCGTCAAGATTGACGAACTGCTCGGCCTGACCAAAGACAAATATCGCACTGCGGTAATCCTGCGCAGTGACGGTACGTCGCTCTATCTCACCAAAGACCTGGCCCTCGCTCGCGAAAAATTTGAAAAACATCATGTAGACCGTTCCATCTATGTGGTCGATTTCCGGCAGAGCCTGCACTTTCAGCAGGCGTTCAAAATTTTGGAAATCTGGGGCTTCCCTCAAGCCGCAAAGTGTTATCACCTTTCGTATGGCTACGTCACTTTGCCCGAAGGCGCAATGTCATCGCGCAAGGGACGCGTGGTGCTCTTTAAAGAAGTGGCCGACGAAGCCGTGAAGCGCGTGCTCGCCGTCGAAAGCGCCAAACGCGGCGACATCGAAGAAAGTCAACGCGTTGAGATCGCCACGCAGATCGGCCTCGGCGCGCTGGCCTACACCATGCTCTCCACCGACAACAACAAAGACATTGTCTTCGACATGGACACCGCCCTCTCCTTCGACGGACACACCGGCCCGTACATTCAAAACGCCCATGTGCGCGCCAGCGCAATTTTACGTAAAGCAGGCGGGACCGCTGAAAGCGGCCAACCCACGATGTTTAACTACTCCCTCGAACAAAAAGAGGTGGAGCTGATCGAGCAGATCGCAAAATTCGGCGCGGCAGTGGAACAAGCCGCGAACGAATATCGGCCCATGGTCATGGCGGCTTACGCATACGAACTGGCGAATATCTTTCATTCGTTCTATCAGGTTATTCCAGTTACACAGACCGAGGATGCAAACATTCGCTCCGACAGGTTGAAACTTGTGCGGGCCGCGCGACAGGTCCTTGCAAATGCGCTAAACCTGCTGGTCATTGACGCGCCCGAAGTAATGTAATCCCGCCAAAACTTTTGACAGCCTGCGCCGAATCTGGCGCGGGCTGTTTTTCATTTCCTCTCATACAGGGCTTGACAGTTCAGCACTCCTGTAATAAACTAGAACAAGCGTTCTATGAATAAAACAAGACGTTATTACCAAGCCCTCGATGCACTGGTAGAGTTGAAAGCCGAACTCACCCAGTACATCCCCGAATATGAAGCGCCGACAGATCCACATCTGGAGATGGTGCTGGAAAATATTGGGCCGCTGCCAAAAGACAGTCTCTTCCTCGGCCAGGCGGACGATGACCTGCCGGTGCTGTTGAATCTTTTTGATTCGGCGCCCGGCCCCCTACTCATCCAAGCGGATTCGGGCGCGGGCAAAACTGCGTACCTCAAATCCATTGCCAGCGCAATCGAAATTTGCCACAGCCCTCAAGATGTGCAGTATGGGGTGATTACCGATAAGCCGAACGAATGGTCAGATAGAATCAGCACCGCGCATAACATTGGCATGTTCCCCGTGCTGGAAAGAATTACTTTCGACTTCATTCTCTCACTCAACACGTGGGCACACTCCAATCGCGGTGACCAGTCCGTGATTCTGCTTTGGGACAACCTGAGCACCGTCAATCAACTTGAAATGGAAATGGTCGACAACTTCCGCTGGTTGCTGTTGCGCGGACCGGCCAAAAAAGTCTGGCCCATCGTCACCGTTAACACCTCCGCCCCATCGGGCGTGCTCGGCTGGAAGGATTATTTCCGCACCTGCATTAATGGGCGCACGCAAGATGTGTCGCGAAGGCTCGTGGCGCAACCCGCTGTGGGCGCGATGCGAGACGGGTATGATTTTTGGATGAAAACGGGCGGTGAAACTGTCAACATTTGGATGCCGCATCAACAAGGTTCAGTCAACAGCGAATTTCCCCTGCTCGGCCAATAGGTTTTTTGGCCGCAGATTTTCACAGACTTATTCAAAATTCTTTTGCCGCGAATTCCGCTAAACGGGCGATAGTCGCTTGTGTAACGCGACATTTATGTCGCGCGTGAATAAAAAAAACTGGCTGTCACTTTAGAAGTGACAGCCAGTTTCGTTTTCACTACTCGCCCATGCCAATCGCAACTGCAACGGCCACATCTTTTGTGTGGCTGATGCTGATGCGCCACTCGTGCAGGCCCATCGAGTCGGCGATTTCTTTGGCACTGCCATGCAGACTCAAAATTGGCTCGCCGCGTTCGGCGCGCAGGATTTCAATTTCCTTCCACTGCATGTCGCCGATGCCGCGGCCGAGGGCTTTGGCCACCGCTTCTTTTGCGGCGAAGCGACCCGCCAAAGACTCGGCGCGGCCTTTCAAGGTTTCTAGCTCACGCGCGGTGAAGACACGTTGTAGAAAACGGTCGCCGTGTGTTGCGATGGCATCTTGCAGGCGCGCCACTTCGAGCAGGTCAATGCCGGTGACGAGGTTCATGCTTCGGGGCCGGAGCTGGCAACCGCCAGCGCGGAGGGATGGACATATTTTTTCGCGGCGGCCTGCACATCTTCGCGCTTCACGGCGTTGATTTTCTGCGCGTAATTGCGCAAGTGGTCGAGGCCCAGATTAAAACGTTCCATGTTTAGAATCGCACCCGCCACGCCGCCGTTTGATTCAAGCGAGATTGGGAGCCTGCCCAGAAAGTTGGCTTTGCAATCCGCCAACTCTTTTGCAGTGACGCCCTTCTTCACAAATTTCTCAAGCTCTTTGATGATCAAATCAATAGCGCGTTTGGTGTTGGCCGCGCTCACACCGGCGGTCACATCCCAGGTGCCGGGACCAATGCCGCCGCTGAGACTGCTGGAGGCGTGATACGCCAGCCCAGCCTTCTCGCGCACCACGTCACCGATGCGGCCCATCATGCCAAATTGACCCAACACCGAATTGCCCAACGACGCCGCCAGATAATCCGGCTCTTTGCGCCGCGGGCCAGACATGCCGAGCACGATGTCAGTCTGTGTTTTGCCTTCAATCGCATGATGACGACGCACAGTTTTTTTCAACACGGGCGCATCCGGAATCTCTGGGCGTGTCACTTGATTCGGATTCTTCCAACTACCCAGCGCGGCCTGCACTTTTTCGACGGCGCGCTGCGGGTCAATGCCGCCCACCACAGCAATGACAAAATTTTTCGGCCCAAACGTGCGCCGATGAAAATTAATCATATCGTCGCGCGTGATGGCGGCAATCGTCTCGGGCCAGCCATCGTCGGGGCGGCTATAAGGGTGGCCCTCAAAGACAATCTGGTCGAAGATGATGTCGGCCATATCGGCAGTATCCTGCGCGCGGATGGCCAGCCCGGCCAAGAATTGCGCGCGCAGTCGCTCCACGTGCTCAATCGGAAAAGCGGGGAACTGCAAAGTTTCTGCGAGCACGCCCAACACCAAAGACAAATCTTCGGCCAGCGCGCGTCCGCCAAAATTTGAGTTGTACGTACCCGAGTCAAAACCGAGCGTTGCGCCCGCAGATTCGAGCGCGCCATAAATACTTTGCATGTCGCGCTTCGCGGTGCCGCGCATCAAACTCGTGCAGACGAAATCCGCCAACCCGAGTTTGTCGTCGGTTTCAAACAAACTGCCGCTGGCGAAATATCCGCTGACCATCACGGACGGGCTATTAAAATTCGGGCGACTTAAAACCGTGATGCCATTAGGCAAAACGACGCGATGGATATCGTCCGGCCCGGGCAAAGAATTCTGTCTCACGTTTCGGGACTGCTGTAAGCGGGTTGCCATCATTATGCCTCCTCCCCGCCCGTAGGCAGATACGTCCCCACGACGCGGCTGGACGGACGGAAATATTCGCGCGCCACGCGTTGGATGTCTTTGGGCGTGACCTTTGAAAGTTTTTGCAAATAGGTTAAGAACCACTCATAACTGGCGAACATCTCTGAGTAGCCCATCCAAAAAGCCTGATTGGTGATGCTCTCACTGCCATATGCAAACAAAGCCTTGGCCTGTTTGATTGCAATCGCAATCTCATCTTTGCTGACAAGTTCATCCTGCACACGCAGTATTTCCGCATCCAGTGCGGCCAGCGCTTCTTGCGGCGTGCGTTTCTGATGCACGGTGAGGGTGAACGTGTACATGAACGGGTCAATCGTGGCGCTCGAGCCACCGGAAAAACCGACAGCGAATTCTTTGTCAATCAACGCGCGATAGAGGCGCGAGGTGCGATTCGAGATTCCGCCGCCGAATATGTTGAGGTTGCTCGGGCCGGCCAGCAGACTGTCGAGCACGGAGAGGGCGTAGAAGTCGGGGTGCGAGGCGGCTGGGAAGCGGTACGCGGCTTGGAGGTAGGTCGTCTCTCCGGGCCCGGACATGCTCAGGGTCAGCTGGCCGGCCTGGGCGGGTTCCGAACGTTTTAATCGCGGCGGAGTCGCCTTCGAGCGGATTGGTCCAAATAATTTTTTGATACGCGCGAGCATGTCTTTCGTTTTGAAATCTCCGGCGACGGCCATGACGGCGTTGTTGGGCGCGTAAAATGTTTTGTAATGTTGAAACAAATCGTCACGAGTGATGGTGTGCAGGTCGGCGAGGTCGCCGATGACTTCGTGATGATAAGGGTGGATGCGGAAGGCGGCGTGTTGCACGGCTTCGGCGAGGCGGAAGAGCGGCTCGTTTTCGTGACCTTCGCGCTCCGAGATAATGACGGTGCGCTCGGAGGCAACTTCTTTTGCGTCGAAGTGACTGTTGACCATGCGGTCAGCTTCGAGACGCAGGGCCAGGTCAATTTTGTCGGCGGGCATGGTTTCAAAATAGGTGGTCCAGTCGGTGGAGGTGAAGGCGTTCCACGAACCGCCCTCGCGCGAGATGGACTTGTCTAAAATTTGCGCGGGGAATTTTGTGGTGCCTTTGAATTGCATGTGTTCGGTCCAATGCGAGATGCCGGTCTTGCCGGTGTGCTCGTCTTTGGAGCCGACGCGATACCAGACCCACGAAGAGATGATCGGCGCGCTGTGAATCTCTTTGAGGAAAACTGTCAGGCCATTCGAGAGTTTTACTTTGGTGAATTCTTTTTTCATGGGGCTCCGGGGCGAGTTGCGAGTTGTGAGTTAGGTGTTTCCGTGTCTACCTGTTTACCTGTCTACGTCCTCACGGCGTGGGACAAATCGGCAGACCGTCTGCGCCGACGGCTTTCGGGTCAAGCAGACAATACAACGGACGAATGACGTCCTGCAAACCGACAAATGGATTGTGCAAGTCGGTTTGGTTTAGCGGAATGTCCACCGGCACGATCAGGCTGACGGGTACTTGTTTATCCACGGGCACGGTCAGCGTCAGCATGATGGGCAAGCGTGTGCCCGCCGGCAGGACGACGTTGGCCGGCGCGTTGGTGATGTTCAGCCCGCCGGTCGTCAGCGTGATGCGCGCGCCGTTGATGGGCGTATCCTGCGTGAGTATTACCTCTAGTTGCTGATTAATTTGAATATCAAACTTGACCGGAACTTGCAGGGTGATGGGAATCTCGGTGCGAATGTGCGCGGCGTCCATCTTGACGAAGTTGTTGTACAAGCCGCTGACGGTGTCAATCGGCAAAGCCATCAACTCAGAGACGCGGCTCAAGCTGACTTGCATGCGCGCAATTTGTCCGTAGAGCACGAGCACCACGACGAGCAAAATGATGTTCACCACCAGCGAAAAGATGCCGGTCAGCGTCCAGAAAGCCGGGCCGAAGCGGCCTCCGCTGTATGAAGGCGTTGATTCTTTCGGCGAGCTATAGGCCGCAGGAGTGTAAGTTTGTGCGGGCGCAGGAACAGGCGCAACCACTTTTGGCGTCGTCGCCGCTGGCGGCTTTTTGCCCACGCGCGGCAGGCGATCCATCAGCGATTGCTTCACCGGCGGCGGCGCGGGTTCGGCTTCCTCGCCCGCAGAAAGGATGGCGCGAAAGCGGGCGGTGTTTTCGTCTTTTTTGTTGCTCGGAGAATTGGGTTTTGTCATGTCGCCTCCTGCAAATGCGGTGAACGCAATCTTAACACAGACAGGGAAATTCTTAGCCACGGATTTCACTGATTTCCACTGATTTTAAGACTTACGCGATTCAAAATTCTTTGCCACGAATTATGCTAATTTTCGCTAATTTTCTAAATAACCGAAACCTTAGCCATAGAGTTCACAGAGTTTTTTCTCGGGGTTTTCTCTGCGCGCTCTGTGGCAAAAATAAATCGCGGACGAAAATCACATCGCGCTTGTCCATGCCAGCCTTTTCACATATAATCCCACGCATTAAGAATCTCTGGAGGAACTTTTGTCAACATCGAATCAGAATCTCGTCGCAGTCATCGGCGCGGGGCCGGCAGGTTTGTTTGGCGCGCGCGAGATCGCCAACGCTGGCGCGCGCGTTGTGCTTTTTAATCGCGACATCAAAGCCGGCGGTCTCGCCGAATACGGCATCTACCCCGACAAGCACGTGATGAAAGAAGGCCTGCGCAAACAATTTCGCGGCGTGCTCGACAACCCAAACATAGATTACTACGGCAACGTCAACCTCGGCGCGCAGGGCACCCTCTCGCTCGACGATCTGCGCGGCATGGGCTTTCAGGCCATCCTCGTCGCCGTCGGCGCGCAGGGCACCAAGTGGCTCGGTCTCCCCGGCGAAGATTTGCGCGGCGTGTATCACGCCAAAGACGTGGTTTATTTTTACAATCATCTGCCGCCCTTCAGCACACAAGAATTTTATTTCGGCAAACGCTGTGCCGTCGTCGGCGCGGGCAACGTGATGGTTGACATCTCGCGCTACCTCCTGCACACCGCCAAAGTGGACGAAGTCATCTCGGTGGTGCGACGCGGCCCGAATGAGATTAACTTCACCAAAGAAGAGATGAAGCACCTCATCGCGAATCTCGACATGCCAACATTCGACTCAGAACTCTCGCGCGTTTCGCCCTCCCTAACCGCGATCGGACAGCCGCCCGAAGCGGGTCGCCACAAAATTTTAGATGCCCTAGCGAAAGCGGACCCCAAGACCGCTGACGGCAAATTCCGTTTCGAGTTCCTGGCCTCACCCACGCAAATGCTCGGCGAAAACGGCGCGCTGACTCATCTCGAAATTGAAGATAATATTTTGTCTCTCAAAGACGGTGAAGTCAAAGCGCGCGGCACGGGGGACAAACGCACCATCGCCGTAGACACGGTCATCTTCGCCATCGGCGATAAAGTGGACGAAACTTTTGGTCTGCCCATAGACGGCAATGAATTTGTCAAAAGCGCGGAACCAAAATTTGCCATTGACGGCATCTCGTACGAATCAACGCTCGAGGGAGTCTTCGTCGGCGGCTGGTCGCGCAAGGCCAGCGAAGGACTCGTGGGTGTGGCGCGCAAAGACGGCACCAACGCCGCCCGCGCTGTGGCAAAATATTTGCAAACGCTCGGGCCAGCGTCACTGGACGAAGAGGCGCTCGCCGCAAAGTTAAAAGCCAGCGGCTCCCCTGTTGTGACGAAGGAAGATATCAAAAAGCTCGAAGCTGTCGAAGCCGAAGAAGCCAAGAAGCGCGGACTTGAAGAATACAAGTTCGATAGCAACGATGAGATGTTGAAAGCGATGGGGTTGGGGTAAAAACGTAGTTCGACCCTTATCCCCGGCCCTTCTCCCTAAAAGGGAGAAGGGAGTCAGAACAAAAATCCGAAGTCTCATAGACTTCGGATTTTTTTCGCCAACTCCCGCGCGCGATGAGGCGCGTCGCCCACATAGTCGGCGTAATCCAACTTCTTGCGCATCTCCCCCTCTGACAAATATTTATGCAACTCAGCGTCGTTAACTAAAGACTCAATCAACGGATTCTCGTCGCCGTGACGGATTGCGTCCCAGGCGGCGAGGCTGTGCGCGCGAATCTTTTCGTGCATTAGTTGACGGTCCGCGCCGGATTTGACGAGGGCCATCATGAGTCTTTCGGTGGCGGCGAACGGGCCGTAGATGGCGAGGTTGCGCGCGGCTGAGTCCGCGTCGAAGCGCAGGCCCGCTAACAGCGCGGAGGTGGTGCGCAGGATTTCGTCTGCGGCGAGGAAAGATTCGGGGAGCAGAATCCGCCGATTGGCCGAGTCGTCCAGAGTGCGTTCCAAAAGAGAATTTGCGGCGTTGTCCCAGGCGAGGCGCGGGAGGGTGGCGAGGTAGCGCGCGAGCGAGTCGATTTTTTCGGCGCGGATGGGATTGCGTTTGAAGGGCATGGCCGAGGAGCCGACTTGTTTTTCGGCGAAGGGTTCGCTGAGTTCGCCGATGGGCGGGGACTGGAGCAGGCGCAGGTCGAAGGCGAATTTGTGCAGTGAGGCAGCGAGGGCGGCGAGTGCGTTGACGACGATGAAGTCTTGGCGGCGCGGATAGGTTTGGGAGGCGATGGAAAAAAATGGAAGCTCAAGTTTTTTAGAAAGTTTATTTTCAAACGCGGATAAATTTTCGACGCCAATTAATTCTGCATAACTCGCGGAGGTTCCGACCGCGCCTTTGAATCCCTTGCCCCTGATTGCTGACCGCTGACCGCTGACCGCTTCATAATCCTCCAGCAAATCCTGCGCATACATCGCAAACCTGTAGCCGAGAGTCGTCGGTTCGGCGGGCTGGAGATGCGTGAAGGCGATGACGGGTGTGTCGGCGTATTGCTCAATAAGATTCGCAAATAAATTTAA
>VFKQ01000106.1 GCA_009885445.1 Anaerolineaceae bacterium
CGGCATCCGCTTCGCCGCGGATGAGACGCTGGATACCGTGCGCGCGCTGGCCACCTGGATGACGTGGAAATGCGCGGTCGCAGACATCCCCCTCGGGGGCGGCAAGGGCGGCATTATCGTCGACCCGTCCACCTTGTCGGTGCGCGAAAAAGAGGAACTTTGTCGCGGCTGGGTGCGCAACATGTGGAAGAATATCGGGCCTCGCAACGACGTCCCCGCGCCCGACGTGGGCACGACCCCGCAGATGATGGGTTGGATGATGGACGAATATTCGCGGCTGGTGGGTGAGTACACGCCTGGCGTTTTCACGGGCAAGCCCCTCGGCGGAGGCGGGTCGGAAGGCCGAACCGAGGCTACGGGCTACGGCGTCATCTACACCGTGCGTGAGGCGATGAAGCATCTCAAGATGGACGGGAAGAATTCCGTCGCCGCCATTCAAGGATTTGGAAACGTCGCGCAGTACGCGGCGATTGGATTTGTCGAAATGCTCGGCGGAAAAGTCGCCTGCGTTTCGTGCTATGACCGTCACGAGAAGAAGGCTTTCACTTACAGCCATAAAGACGGCATTGACCCGCACTTCCTGCTCGGCATCGTGGACCAGTACGGCACGATTGATAAGAAAAAGGCCGAAGCCAAGGGTTATGTGGTGGAAGATGAAAATGCCTGGATCGGCAAAGACGTGGATGTGCTCATCCCTGCCGCGAAAGAGTCGACGGTCAATGCCGAGACGGTGAAGAAGATTTCGAAGCGCGTCAAACTCGTGGCCGAGGGCGCCAACGGTCCCTGCACCATCGAGGCGGACGAGTATTTCAAGCAGAACAACATCTTCAACATCCCCGACTTTTTGTGCAACTCTGGCGGCGTGACCACCTCGTACTTTGAGCAGGTGCAGAATGACATGAACTTCTACTGGGACAAGAATGAAGTCCTGCAAAAACTCGACCAGAAGATCACCTCCGCGTTCCATGCAGTGCTCGATATGAGCCTCGAGAAGAAAGTCTACATGCGCGACGCGGCTTACATGGTCGCAATCACGCGCGTGGTCAAGGCCATGGACTTGCGCGGCTGGCTGGTGGGGAGTGCGTAACGCGTAGTGCGTAATTCGTAAATAGTAATTAAAAGGACGCGCCGGAGATGGCGCGTCCTTTTTGTCTGGCCACTAAGTGACAGTCACCTTAAAGGTGACTGTCACTTCTGCTTTTACAACTCGCAATACCTCTCCACGTGCTTGGCGATGATGGCGATGCTGTCGGCCCAGAATTTTTTCTTGCGGCTTGAGTCGCGGTCGCCGACTGCGTAGAGGCGGGCGCGCAGGCGGTGAGTATAACAATTAAAATGAGCGAGATAACAGAGCGCTTTTGCATCAGAAAGCCATTATACACTCCAAGGATTTGCTGGATTCGTCTTCTGACAATCCATTATTGAGGGAGGGTATAATCCCCGCGCCCATGAAAATCCTCACTGTCCTCACCTACTATCGCCCGCACACCTCGGGCCTCACCATCTACGCCGAGCGTCTCGCGCGCGCCTTCGCACAGCGCGGCCATCAGGTGACGGTGATGACCTCGCAATACGACAAATCTCTGCCGCGCGAAGAAATCATGGACGGCGTAAAAATAATTCGTGTCCCCGTTGCACTGCGCATCAGCAAGGGAGTCATCGCGCCCAC
>VFKQ01000093.1 GCA_009885445.1 Anaerolineaceae bacterium
CGCGGCGGCCTTCCTCGCATTTCGTAAGGCGCGCACCACAGTGATGCCGCACGGGTCGGTGTCCGCGATTGTTTCGAGCGGAGTCTTTAGATTCACGCGCAATCCGATCTACTTGGGATTCTTGCTGATGATTATCGGCTTCCCACTTAACTTCGGCACGTGGTGGGGACTCGTCCTTGCGCCGTTTTTTATCCACAGCGCGAATCGTTTGGTCATCGAGCGTGAAGAGGCCTATCTGGAGAAAAAATTTGGGGAGGAGTACACCCGCTACAAGCGCGGGGTGAGGCGCTGGGTGTGAAACGTAATCCGCACAAAACAAAAAACCCGTCTTCTCGAAGAAGACGGGTTTCTGCTTTCCAAGTGTCGCTTACTTGATTTCGTAAGTCATGTTCACCGTGACGGTGATGGTCAATTGACCGGGCTGAATCGGCACCGAGAGAGCGGCCGCTTCTACGCCACCACCGCCACCGCCGCCCTTGCCGTAAACATCGCTGAAGGGGTAGGGCCCTGCGTCGTAGAACGAGATGTTGAAAATCTCGCCGAGCGAAACGCCGGCGGCATCGGCCAGTTCTTGCGCTTGTAGTTTTGCATTTTCAACAGCCTCGGCGCGGGCTTCTTTGATGGCCGCAGTCTTGTCGGCCACGTCAAACTGAATACTGTTGATGGTGTTCGCGCCGGCTTGCACCATGGTGTCGAGCAGGTCGCCGAGGGTGGCCAGGTCGCGCACGGTCACGTAGACGGTGTTATCTACGGCGTAAAATTTTTCGCCGGTGGGCGTGCCCGTGAGGGGGTCGTACTTGTCGAAGGGCCAGATGCTGAAGTTGGTGGTTTGAATGTCTTTCTTGTCCACGCCGAATTTCTTGAGCGCGTCAATCAACTTCGTGGTCTGCGCGTTATTCTCAGCCATGGCCTCTGAGGCGCTGGGCAATTCAGTGTGAACGCCGAGATAGATGTAGGCAATGTCGGGGGTCAGGGTGACAGTGCCAACGCCGGCAACGTTCAAGTTGCGCATGGGCGGCTGGGCGGCGGATGACATCGCCGGTCCGCAGGCGCTCAACGCGACTGCAAGAACAAGAACGAGTGAAGCAATCAGGGATTTGGTTTTCATTTTGTCTCCTTTGAAAAAATGTTGTGCCTATTGGACGCAGGCCTCTGCAAAAAGTTCCCACGCGCGGCCTTGAATTTTGCGGGGTTTGCCTTTACAATCCTGACACATTTGTTCTAAATCCTATGCCCATCGATTATCAGCAAATTCACGAACGCATCAAAGAAATCGGCGCCGGTGCCAGCGAGCGACGTAAAACGCTCGACGAGCGCCGCAAAACCGCGCGCGCCTTATTAACTGCCTACACCAACGAACTGGACTCTCTACGCGCCAAAGTGGACTCAGCCAAACAGGCCGACTCAAACATCCGTTGCGCTGTGCCGCTCAACGAGCCGCTCGCCTCGTCGCACGCGCCCGTAGCGGGTTCAGCCATCGAGGCCACGCTCATCGCCGCTGACGGTTCGCAGATCAACCCCGACAGACACGCGGGCATCCAGTTTGGCCTGATCAACGTCGGCGCGATTCTGATGAGACTCAACTCAGGCGACGCGCCTGAAATCTTCACCGACACTGAATTGATGTTCGGCGACGACCTCTTCCCCAACGACATCCCGCTCTCTGAAAGCATGGTCGCTCTCAAACGAGACCTAAGCGAGCGCATGAAGTTGGACGAAATCTCAAAGCACCTCAAAGGCCCCGTTGTCACCTTCACCGACGGCCCGATTGAATTGTGGGGCGCGAAGGGCGAAGATGCGCACGCCTACGCCGAGTACATCCAAAAATACATCACCACCCTCTCACGCCTGCAAACGCGCGGCGTGATCACCGCTGGCTACGTAGACAAACCCTCCGCAGATTTAGTGATTCGCCTGCTGGAAATCATGACCGCCGACAGCGAGCAGATTCAAAAACTGCGCAACTATCATCCCCTGCGCGGCGTCAG
>VFKQ01000216.1 GCA_009885445.1 Anaerolineaceae bacterium
GCCGTTTGTATGGAACATGTAGGGGCACGGCGCCGCCGTGCCCCTACGATTACGAATGTCCTAAAACTGGATGCGGCTGGTACGGCGCTTCGAGTTGCTTCATTTCATCATCTGACAATTTTATCTCCAGCGCGGCGATGGCTTGATTGAGATGCTCCATTTTACTCGCGCCGATGATGGGTGCGTGGACGTAATCCTTGTTGAGCACCCAGGCCAGCGCAATCTGCGAACCCGTCACGCCGCGCGCTGTGGCGATCTCATTGACGCGCTCGGCCACTACAAAATCTTCCTCGCGGAAATATAACTCGTTGGCGAATGGGTCGGCTTGCGCGCGGGCTGTCTCGCCGCCTCCGCCGCGCTGACGGTTGCCAGCGAAGAATCCGCGCGCCATGGGGCTCCACGGAATCAGTCCAATGCCCGCGTCGCGGCAGAGCGGAATCATCTCGCGCTCTTCTTCGCGGTAGATTAAGTTGTAGTGGTTTTGCATGGAGACAAAGCGCGTCCAGCCATGTTTCTCGGAAGTATGTAAAGCTTTAGAAAATTGCCACGCAAACATCGAAGATGCACCGATGTAGCGTGCCTTGCCCGCCTTGACGACATCGTTCAGAGCCTCCATCGTTTCTTCGATGGGCACGTTATTGTCCCAGCGGTGGATTTGGTAGAGGTCCACGTAATCCATTTGCAGGCGTTTGAGCGAGTTGTCGATTGAGTCCATGATGTGCTTGCGCGACAGGCCGCGGTCGTTGGGGTCGTCGCTCATTTGTCCGTTCACTTTGGTGGCGACGACGACGTTCTGGCGGTTGACGCCGAAATGCCTGAGCAAATTCCCCGTTATCTTTTCGCTTTCGCCCAGCGAGTAGACGTCGGCGGTGTCGAAGAAGTTAATCCCCGCTTCGAGCGCGCGCCCGATGAAGGGTTTGGCTTCTTCTTCATCTAATACCCACTTGCGCCACTTTTTAGAGCCATAGGTCATCATGCCCAGGCACAGGCGGGAGATTTTTAGTCCAGTGTTGCCGAGGTTGGTGGTTTGCATGATGCTCCTTTTTTTAACACGAAGGACACAAAGGGATTCTTTTTTTGGAGTCGAACCGCTTGCTGTTCGACATGTGCGGGAGCAAGCTCCCGCACTCCATATTAAATGATTTTCAAATTCGCCAGACTCGCGGCGAGGCGTTTGATGCCGACGGATTCGAAGACCACGTCGACGAGTTCGTCGTCATCTTGAATCTTGCTGTCGAGCACGATGCCTTCGCCCCAGGTGGCGTGACGGATGCGCGTCCCGGCGCGAAAACGTTGTTCGATAACTGGAGCCGCTCGGGGCGGGGAGGGAAGCGTCCAGCTTGAGGCGGCGGAGTTGCGTCCGCGTAGAGTCCGGCCGGTGCGCGTTTGTCCGCTGATTAAATCCATGGGTAGGTCTTCGAGGTAGCGCGATGGAAAAGTTTCTTCAGACAGGCCGCGCCCGCCGCGTTGGAGGGAGCGAATTAAATAGAGGCGGTCTTTGGCGCGCGTGATGCCGACGTAAAAGAGGCGGCGTTCTTCCTCCATGGCTTCGGGTTCGTCGAAGGAGCGGCTGTGCGGGAGGATGCCGTCGTCGAGGCCGACGATGAAGACCGCGCCGAACTCGAGGCCTTTGGCGGCGTGCATGGTGAGCAGCGTTGGCGCGTTGGCGTCGGTGATGGTGTCTTGGTCGGCGACGAGGGCCACGTTTTCAAGAAACTCTTCGAGCGTGCGCGTGGAATATTCGAGGGCGAGGCGTTTTAATTCTTGCACGTTTTCCCAGCGCTCGTCGCCTTCTTCTGATTCGTCGTCGATGTAGGCTTTGTAGTTGAGGTCGCGCACGATCATATCAAAAAGTTCGCCGACGGTGCGAGTCGGCGCGGCGGATTTCCAACTGGCAAATGTCGCGCCGAAATCGGCGAGGGGCAGTGCGGCGCGACCGGTGAACTGCGGCCAGAATGGAGAGTCGGAGCCGCGCGCGAGGTCGAGCAAGACCGCGCCTGGTGAAATGTTGTTTTGTCGCGCGACAGCATGTAAAGTGGAAAGTGTTTTGTCGCCGATGCCGCGCGGTGGGACGTTGACGACGCGGTCGAGGCTGGCTTCGTCTGCGGGGTTGTGAATCAAACGCAGAAAACAGATGATATCTTTTACTTCGCGGCGGCCATAGAATCTTTGCGCGCCGACGAGGCGATAAGGGAGTCGCGCGGCGAGGAAGGCTTCTTCAATTAAACGCGACATGGCGTTGGTGCGATACATCACCGCGCAGTCGCCGGGTTCAAA
>VFKQ01000023.1 GCA_009885445.1 Anaerolineaceae bacterium
AAACGGGAGGCAGGTCAGACATGCTGTGGATGTGTTTTATAGAAAGATGAGGGAGGTAAACAGGTACTTGCAAAAACGACTCCGTGTTTACATGTTTACATGTTTACATGTTTACGCGTCTACTCGCTTCCCGCGCGAGCAGTGAAAGTTCGCGGTCACTGCGGTCAGCGGCGACGGGTTCCAGTAATTTAATCGCGCGCGGGTTGCGCGTGTTGCCCAGTGATTCGACAGCCTGTTTTTGCACACGCCGATCTGCGTCATGTAAAAGTTCAGCGATCAAATCAACCACTTCGTCCTCTTCGATTTTACTGAGCGCTTCGAGCGCGTTCATGCGCACTGCGGCTTCGGGGTGCGCCAACGCTTCGCTGAGCACATCGAGTGCGGCCGCGCCAAAACTTGTCAGCGCTTGCGCGGCGGCCACGCCCACTTCGTCATGCAAGTCATACACCATCATGCCCAGCGGCTCAATCGCGCGCGCGTCGCCGATGCGGCCTAACAACACTGCCGCGTTTTTGCGCACCGTGCGTTCTTTGTTGCTGAGCGCGCCCACCAAAATATCCACGATGCGCGGGCCAAATTTTTCAATCGCCTCCAGCAAAGGTCGCGCGGCGTTGTCGCGTTCATACCACCAAAAAGAATCTTGCAAAGCCTCCACCAGATACGGCATTGCGCCCGCCAGTTGACTCTCGCCCAGCCCCTCAGCCGCGGCCTGGCGGACTTCGATTTCGTGATCCTCCAACAAAACGTCCGACAGACGGATGAGGCAACGCTCATCGCCGAACGGACCCAACGCCCGCGCCGCCGCCGCGCGGACAGCGGGTTCGCCGTCCCCGAGCAACTCAATCAGGACGGGCACCGCCGTCGCGTCAGCGATTTTTGCGAGCGCCGTCGCCGCCCCCGCGCGGACTGTGTAATATTCTCCGCGCGCGGCTTGCGTTAACGCGGGGAGTGCGCCCGGGTGGCGAATCTCTCCGAGGATTTCAGTCACCCGCCCGCGGACGAGAGGATGAGCCGAAGCGAGGGCCTGAGTCAGCGCGGGGAGGGCGCTTGGCCCGAGGCGAGTCAAAATCTGCGCGGCGAGAGTCCGCATGGATTCGTCACGCTGGTTGAGCGTTTCAATTAATCCACTAACGGCGGCAGGGCCGAGGCGCAGAAGTTCGTTGGCCGCCGCGTTGCGCCGCGACGGGTCGCTGAGTTGCTGAATCCATTTGTGTGATTCGTCTTTTTTGCCGGTGAGCCAGTCCATGTGTTTATTTTACTCTGCTTCGGATATAATCCGCGCTGTTCAGAATTATCCCGTGCAGTTTTTTTTGGAGACTTGGGCAATGAAGAAGGAACAACAACTTGATTTGTATCACCAGATGGTTTTGATTCGGCGCGTGGAAGAGCGCGGCGCAGAGTTGTATCAGGCGGGCAAGATCGGCGGCTTTATGCACTTGTATATCGGACAGGAAGCGGTGAGCACGGGTTTGATCGCCGCGCGCGAGCCGCGTGACCGCGTGATCACTGCCTATCGTGACCACGGCGTGGCTTTGAATTGCGGATTGACTCCTAATGAAGTGATGGCTGAATTGCTCGGCAAATCGACCGGCTCCTCGAAGGGACGCGGCGGTTCGATGCACATGGCCAGCACCGAGAAAAATTTTTGGGGCGGGCACGCTATCGTCGGCGGACATCTGCCGATTGCCGCGGGACTCGCCGTCGGCGATCAATATGCCGGCAACGACAATGTGACCATCTGCATGTTTGGCGATGGCGCGACGAATATTGGCTACTTTCACGAGGCATTAAATTTAGCCAAGACCTGGGGACTGCGCGTGCTGTGGGTGTGCGAGAATAATCAGTACGGCATGGGCACGAGTGTCGAACGCGCGTCAGCGGTTTCAGACATTAGTCAAAAAGCGGAAGGCTACGGCATGAAGAATAGCCGCGTGGACGGCATGGACGTGATGAAAGTCTACGACGCGGCGCAGGAGGCGATTGCCTTCGTGCGCAAGAATGCCGAGCCTTACTTTTTAGAAATCAGCACGTATCGTTTTCGCGGACATTCCATGGGCGACCCCGAGCGTTATCGCAAAGCCGAAGAAGTGAAACAGTGGCACGAGAAAGACCCCATTGGCCTGTTCCGCAAAGTGTTGCTGGATAAAAAAGTTGCCAGCGCAAAGGCTCTGGACGAAATCGAAGCCGCCGTGGACGTGGAAGTGAATCAGGCAGTTGAGTTCGCCGAGTCTTCGCCCGAGCCGGCGCTGGATGAATTGTTCGTGGATATTTATGCGGATAATTAAACACTAAGGACACGAAGTACACAAAGTTTTTAATTCGTCACCCCTTAGTGACCTTTGTGTCCTTTGTGTTTAAAAAGAGGAATTAACACACATGGCAAAAATAACAATACGCGAAGCTATCTCGCAGGCACTGATGGAAGAAATGGACCGCGACCCTAGAGTTTTTATTATGGGCGAGGAGGTGGGTGTGTGGGGCGGCACGTATGCCGTCACCAAAGGCTTCTACGATAAATACGGCGCGGCGCGAGTCAAAGATACGCCGATTGCTGAGAACGCCATCATCGGCGGCGCGATTGGCGCGGCCATGGTCGGTCAACGCCCGGTGGCGGAACTGATGACGATCAACTTTGGTTTCTCTGCGATGGATTACATTGTCAATCAGGCTCCCAAGCTTCATTATATGTTCGGCGGGCAGTTCACATTACCTTTGGTGATTCGCGCTGTGGGCGGCGGCGGGCGTCAACTTGGCGCAACGCATTCGCAAACTCCTGATGCCATCTTCGCACATTTCCCTGGGCTTAAGGTCGTATCCCCTGGAACGCCGGAAGATGCCAAAGGGCTTTTGAAATCAGCCATCCGCTCGAACGATCCGATTCTTTTCATCGAACATGCCACCATGTATCAAGTGCGCGGCGAAGTGCCGGAGGGCGAGTACACCATCCCGATCGGAAAATCAAAAGTACAACGTGAAGGCAAAGATGTGACCATTGTGACGTATTGCAAAGGTCTTGAGCTTTCAATGAAAGCCGCCGAAGAATTATCCAAGGAAGGCATTGAAGTGGAAGTTGTCGACTTGCGTACTTTGCGCCCGTTGGATATGGAACCGATCATCGAATCATTTAAGAAAACAAATCGCGCAGTTGTTGTCGAAGAGGGTTGGAAATCTTACGGCGTTGGCAGTGAAATTGTCAGCCGTATTTACGAAGAAGCCTTTGATTACGTCGACGCACCCATCATCCGCGTGGC
>VFKQ01000404.1 GCA_009885445.1 Anaerolineaceae bacterium
GGGTCTGTATGCAAAATACTTTTACCCGTCATTGCGAGGGCGTACTCGCCCGAAGCAATCCCCCGTTTGACGCGGAGATTGCTTCGTCGCCGGGTACGGCTCCTCGCAATGACGAACTATTTTGAATTTGCAGACACACCCTAGCCACAAAGCACACGGAGAACTCAGAATTTTTCTCGAGGAACCCGGTGGTCTCTGTGGCAAAAAAATCTTGGTCTTACACAAAACTCGAGTCGCGCAATTATATCGCGGGCAAATTTTATTGCACACCCTGCCCGCGTTTGAACTGCGTTTCATAAAGTTGCGAATACAGCCCGCCGGTTTTCTGCAATTCAGCATGCGTGCCGCGCTCTACGATGCGTCCGCGATCCAGCACCAGAATTAAATCCGCGGCCAGAATCGTCGAGAGGCGATGCGCGATGACGATGTTCGTGCGTCCAGCCATCACGCGCTTGAGCGCATCTTGAATCAACGACTCCGATTCGCTGTCCAGCGAACTGGTGGCTTCATCCAAAACCAAAATGCGCGGGTCTTTCAGAATCACACGCGCCAGCGCGATGCGTTGTTTTTCTCCGCCGCTCAAACGATAACCGCGCTCACCCACGATGGTGTCGTAACCATCCGGCAGGTCTGCAATAAAATTGTGAATGTTCGCGGCGCGCGCGGCGGCTTCGGTCTCTGCTTGTGTCGCGTCGAGTTTGGCATAGGTCAGGTTCGTGCGAATCGTGTCGTGAAAAAGATGCGTCTCCTGCGTGACCATGCCGATCATGTGCGTCAACGAATCGAGAGTCACATCGCGCACATCGTGGCCGTCCATGCGCACCACGCCGCTGGTGGCGTTGTACAAACGCGGGATCAGATACGTCAACGTGGTTTTGCCGGCGCCCGAGGGGCCGACGAGCGCAACCAACTGTCCGGGTTTCGCGGTAAAGGAGATATCCTCTAAAGCGACGTCCCGCGCCTGAGACGTGGCGCCCGCTTCGGGGTCGGACTCAGATGCGGCGTTCTCGTCCGCGCTCAAAGCGGGTTCGAGCATCCTATTCTTCGTCTTCGGCGCTGACTCTTGATTCGTCAAAGACATGACCGCGCTAACATTTTCTATGCGGCCATAACGGCGCACATCGCTGAGACCTTTGCTGATGCTGGCCGAGTAATTGAAAAACACATTTTCAAAACTTAATTCGCCGGTGGCCTGGGTTAACTGGATGGCATTATCTTTTTCTTCGATGTCATTGGGCAGGTCCATGATCTCGAAGACGCGCTCAAACGAAACCATGCTGCTGGCAATTTCTCCGGGCGCGGCGGCCAGGCCCTGCAGAACGCCGTACAAGGTGCCGAGATAGGAGGTGAAGGCCACGATGGTGCCGATGGTGAATTTATCCTGGATGACGAGCAGGCCGCCAAAGCCGTAAACGAGGGCAGTGCCAATGGCGCTGACCAAACCCATCATGACGATAAATGATGAGCCGATGATGGCGCGTTGAATGCCGATGTTGCGCACACTGGCGGCGCGCTCGCTGAAGCGCTGAATCTCCTGCGTGGAGCGGCCAAATAATTTCACGAGCAGTGCGCCGCCGATGTTGAGGGTCTCGTTCATGTGCGCATTCATCTGCGCATTGATGTCCATGCCCTGACGGGCGATGATGCGCAAGCGCTGGGCCAGATTGCGCGAGAGAAAATAAAACATCGGCAGGACGAACACGCTGGCGAGGGTCATGCGCCATTCAAAGGCCAGCATCACCGAGAGCATGACAACGCCCTGAATGAGTTGCGTGATGGTGCCCACGATGGTGTTGCTGATGGCGTTCTGCGCGCCGATGACGTCGTTGTTCAGGCGGCTCATCAGCTCGCCGACTTTGGTGTTGGTGAAGAAGCGAAACGACATGCGTTGCAAGCGCACGAAGAGCGCCACGCGCAAGTCATAGATGACGCCCTCGCCCACGTTGACATTGAGCCTGCGATTCACAACGCCGATAATCCCATTGAGAATCGGCACCATCAACAACGCCGCGCTAAACATGCCGAGTTGGGTGAGGTTCTTGGTGGGCAAAATCACGTCAATCAGTTGACGAAAGATCAAGGGTGTGGCCAGGCTGAGCGCGGAGCTAATCAGGATGCAGATTAACATGCCGACAATCTGCCATTGATAGGGTTTGGCAAACAAAAGTACGCGCTTGACCAGCGCCATTGTGATCTTCGGGGCTTTTTCATCCCCATGCTTAATAAAAGAGAACCAGCCGCCAGGGTGCATTGTTTTTTTAGTCCTTTAGTTTTTAGTTTCGTAGTTGGATAGTTAGATAGTGCGGTAGTTGAAAACAGGCATACAGGGAAACACGTAGACAAGTATACAAGGGATTCCGTGTTTACTTGTCTACGTGTCTACTTATTTACTGAACTTGCCCAGTATATACCTTATCCCCGTGGATTTCGCAACTGGCACAGCGGGCAGGGATATAATCTCAGCCAGCCCAAGGAGAAAGCATGCCCACAAAAGCCCCCATTGTTGCAAGCGTAATTACATTTATTCTCTTGGTCGTACTCTCGCTCTTTTTTGGGATCGTGCAATTGCTGGCCCTCGACGGCGCAATCAACGAGCAACGCGCCATGCTCGGGCTGGGCGTCTCGGCGCTCGCTCAGCTGACAGGTTACATTCTGTGCGCCATCTTTGCCGCCCGCCTCACCCGCCGCGCGTTGACAAAGTTTCAATGGGGCAATGTAGCGTCCGCGCTGTTCGGCGTGGTGATTGCCACATTCACAGGCGTGGGCGTGGCTTTTGTTTCCCTGATTCTGGGAGTTCTTGCTTCGGGCGTGAGCTGATGCATTGCGCCCAGCGACTTCAGATTATTCCCCCAGCATTTTTTGCACTTGTAATTTCACGGCTGGTAAATCATTCATGGCAGTATCCCAGATTACATCCAGATTTATTTCGCGGTAATCGTGGACAATCTTGTTGCGCATCGCGCGCATTTGCATCCACGGCAATTTAGGGTGTTCGTCTTGAAATTCATCGGATACACTGTTTGAGGCTTCCCCGATAATTTCGATTTGATGCATCACTGCGTCTTGCATCATCTGATTTTCAAGAAAGGCTTCCTTGCTCACAGAGTGCAAATACCCATCTATGCGCCGAATGGCATCCAGCACATCCCCCAGAAATGTGAGCGGATCATTGTTCCTCATACAGCACCACCCTGTCTTTTTCGATGTTCGGTCTGCGGCGATGATTGAGACCTTCCTCGGTCACCAAATCCACTTCGCGGCCCAACTTTGTTTTCAATTCCTGTTCGAGCCTGATAAATTCAAGCAGGCCAAGCACAGGCCTCATTCCGGATGGCTTGAGCGCGACAAGCAGGTCAATGTCACTCTCGGGCGTTGCTTCGCCGCGCGCATACGAACCAAAGACGGAAATCCGTTTGACGTATGGCCGCAGGAGCGGCGTCACTTTTGCGCTGAGTTCAGCAAATTTATCCATGCAATAAGTTTAGCACAAAGCCATCAGGCTTTCTGAACAAGTTTCCTCAACTCCGCCTCCCCCACAACCTTCACTCCCAGACTCTTCGCCTTCTCAAACTTCGACCCGGGCGCTTCGCCGAGCACGAGATAACTGGTCTTCTTGCTGACGCTATCCGTCACCTTGCCGCCATGCGACTCGATAAAATCTTTGGCATCGTCACGCGAAAAAGTGGGCAACGTGCCCGTGATAACAAACGTCATCCCACTAAACAGCCCCTCTTTCTTCTTTCCTCTTTCTTCACTCGTTGGCCACACCCCCGCCTTCTTCAACTTCGCCAGCACTTTTTGATTCGCCTTGCGCGCGAACCAGTCCACGATGCCCTCGGCGATGTTGGGACCGATTCCCTCGATGGACTGCAAATCTTCAGCGGAGGTTTTCGCCAGCGCATCCAAATTTCCGAAGTGACCAGCCAAGTCCGCCGCGCTGACTTCGCCCACGCCGTGGATTCCCAGCGCGGTGATTAATCGCGTCAGCGTTTGATTCTTTGAATTGGCAATCGAAGCCAGCAAATTATCAGCCTTCTTATCGGCGAAGCCTTCGAGTTCGAGCAGTGCCTCTTTCGTCAGCGTGTAAATATCGGCCACATCTTTCACCAGGCCCGACTCGATAAGTTGCTCCACGATTTTGATTCCGAGTCCCACAATGTCCATTGCGCCGCGTGAGACGAAGTGCTCCACGTTGCGCACGAGTTGCGCGGGGCAGGCCGCGTTGACGCAATACCAGGCCACCTCGCCTTCGAGATGCTCCACGGCCTGTGCACAAGCCGGACAATTTGTCGGCGGCTTGAACTTTTTTTCTTTGCCAGAACGCGCATCCGTCACAGGGCCGATGACGTACGGAATCACCTCGCCCGCGCGCTTGACCAATACGCGGTCACCGATGCGGATATCTTTTTCGGCGATGAAGTCGAAGTTGTGCAGGGTTGCCCGCTCGACGATCACGCCCCCGACCTCAACGGGTTCGAGCACCGCAAACGGAGTCAGCACGCCCGTGCGCCCCACCGCCACGCCGATGTCATTGAGAGTCGTCGTCACTTCGCGCGCAGGGAATTTAAAAGCAATCGCGCCGCGCGGGTCCTTGCCCACGAATCCGAGTTCAGCGGCCAGAGTCAAATCGTCCACTTTGATGACCATGCCGTCCGCTTCGTAAGGCAGTTCGTCGCGACGTTTGTCCCATGTTTCGGTGTACGCAATCGCGGACTCTAAATCATCAAATCGTTTGGCAATATCTGTCGTCGGGAATCCCAATGCCTTGAGATATTGCAAAATCTCCCACTGCGACGTCGGCACCTTGCCGCCCTCCGCATGGATAATTTGATACACCAACAACGTCAGCGGACGGGAGGCCGTCAACGCCGGGTCGAGTTGACGCAACGACCCCGCCGCCGTGTTGCGCGGATTCAAATAAGTCTTCTCGCCCGCTTCTTCGAGTTTGCGATTCAACTCGTCAAATTCTTTGATCGGCAAAAACGCCTCACCCCTCAAAACTAAGTATTTCGGCACACTGACCACTGTTGACTGATTACTGGTCATTGATAACTGCGAAGTCCCCGAAGGGGGATCACTGGTCACTGGGATTTTCAACGGTATCGCCCGAATCGTCCGCAAATTGCTCGTGATGTCCTCGCCCACTTCGCCGTCGCCGCGCGTTGCGCCTTGCACGAAGAGTCCATCGCGGTAATGCAAGACGACGGAGAGTCCGTCAATTTTTGGCTCGACGACGAACTTTGCTTTTTCGGCGCGGTCGTCTATTTTTGAAATTCGCTCCAGCCATGCGCGCGCATCGTCCGCGCCGAAGGCATTCGCGAGACTCAAAATCGGCGCGGGGTGGCGCAGCTTGTCGAAACGGTCAGCCGCTTTGGCCCCGGTGCGTTGCGTCGGCGAGTCGCGAGTCACCCAGTTGGGGTGATCCGCTTCGAGGGCTTTCAACTCGTTCAGCAGGCGGTCATATTCCAAGTCACTAATCAGCGGCGCGTCGAGCACGTGATAGCGATGGTTATGAAAATTAATTTCTTCTTTGAGTTGTGCGTAACGAAGTGTTGCGTCCATGCGGCGAATTATATCCGAATCAAATTTGTCGCAATGTCGTTATTGAAGCCGCGCCTTGCGAAAATGATCCGTCACAGCGCAAAATAAATCCGGTGAAATGCGCGTTGGAATATCCGATTTCAAACCGGGCAGTGTGCGTATTGGTTTTAAGAAAAAGATGTAGAAAATCTATTTTGCCACTTTTTACGGCCGCGCTTCAACGTAAATCTGATATATTTATTTTTGCTTCTCTTGCGTACATTTTGCCGTAGTTTACGGCTGGTTTGTCATCCTATTTGCA
>VFKQ01000124.1 GCA_009885445.1 Anaerolineaceae bacterium
CAATTCAAATCTTTGTAATTCTTTCAGGCTTCGTGATGACAATTCTCATCGCCTGGTATTTTTGGTTCGCGCCCAAAACGCAGACACGCGTTGCCGTATCCGCGTCTGGCGCGCAGGAAGTGGCTATCACCGTGAAAGGCGGTTACACACCCGATGTGATCGTCGTGCAAAAAGGACGCCCCGTGCGATTGACGTTTACGCGTCAGGAAAGTTCGGCGTGTTCCGAAAAAGTCTTGTTCCCCGATTTCAATCAAAATGCAAATCTGCCCGAAGGCGAACAGGTGACCTTGGAATTCACGCCCGATAAAGCAGGCGAATTCGGATTTCAATGCCAAATGGGCATGTTGCGCGGAAAATTAATAGTTGAGTAAAAAAGGAGACAAAAATGAAAGTTCAAGACCCGGTTTGTGGAATGGAAATCGATTCAGAGAAAGCTTTCGCGAGGCGAGAGCATGGCGGGCAGACATTTTATTTCTGCTCACAGGATTGCGTCAGTAAATTCGACGCCAACCCGCACGACTACGGCCACCCAAAGGCGCAAAAGACTGATAAGCCAGACGACACGCCTATCGAGTAAGGCTGCTCTAATACAACTGATCATCCGCCAACGCCGCAAATGTTGCGGCGAATAAATTCACCCGAATAAGTACCTATGCATTCACCTAAAGGAGAAAAATCATGACAACAACTTTCAAAGACCCCGTTTGCGGAATGGATGTCGCCCCTGAAACTGCCGCAGGCACCTCCGAATATAAAGGGCAAACCTATTACTTCTGTTCGCTTGGCTGCAAGAAGAGTTTCGACAAAGAACCTGAAAAATATCTCAAGCGCGAGGAATAACGCACCCAAAAAATGTTCGATTCAAAAGGACAGAGAAGAATTCGCGGCTTTTCAAGCATTCATGTTGGCTGGTGGTGGTATCGCTGGCGCAGCGACGTAATCTAAATTGAAGATATGAGGAATTCTGTGTCACGTTCAACCGCAGTAACTTACGACCAATCAACGAAGTCGTTTGCCCATTGGCTCACATATCACTGGCTTGAGGTGTTTCTGGTTATTTATGGCCTTTGGGTTTTCCTGCCATTTCTTGCGCCCGTCTTCATGAAACTTGGCTGGACTGGCGCAGGGAATGCCTTATATTTTTTCTATTCGTTCTTCTGCCACCAATTACCCGAGCGCTCCTTCTTCCTCTTTGGTCCTAAAATCATGTACCCGTTGAATGAAATTCAGGCGGCATGGCAGAACACGATTGACCCGATGATATTGCGAAAGTTCACGGGTTCCGCAACCCTGGGCTGGAAGATCGCCTGGTCAGACCGCATGATCTCGTTTTACACCAGCATCTGGCTGGCCGCAGTCATTTGGTGGCCGCTTCGGCGCAGGGTCAAGCCGCTCCCGTGGCAGGGATTTGTTCTCCTGCTCCTGCCCATCGCGCTGGATGGCGGGACGCACATGCTCAGTGATTTCGCTGGAATTGGTCAAGGCTTTCGTGACTCAAATCAATGGCTGGCCCTGCTGATGAATAATTCATTTGCGGCTTCATTCTATGCGGGCGCCGCGCTCGGCTCATTTAATTCATGGATGCGCCTGATCACGGGAACTCTGGCTGGATTGGGCATAGTGTGGTTTGCCTTTCCGCACATCCAGGAATCTGCATAGCAGAAAACAATTTTGTAAAAGGAAATTCACTATGAAACGTTTTCTAATACCTCTCACCGCTTTTCTGCTTGGCTCTGCCCTGATCGCTTCGTTCTATATCGGCATTCTCACTTGGGCCCAGGGCTGGGACTATGCATCCTCGCAATTCGCGCGTGACCGCACCTACGTTCTACCCATCATCATCGGCTTCGGAATTCAAGCCGCGCTGTATGCCATTCTGCGCTTCCGCCTTTTTATTCCTGTCGCATCCACTGCTCACACGGGAACAATGATGGGCGCAAGCGGCGGAACTTCTGCGACAGCCATGGTCGCCTGCTGCATTCATCACGTCACCGATGTCCTGCCCATTCTCGGCCTCAGCGCGGCGGCGACTTTTCTCACGCGATACCAGCGCCCGTTCATGCTCGTGAGCATTGCGATGAATCTGATCGGCATCGGCGTCATGCTCTTCGTTCTGTATCGTGAACGACAAAAACTACAACTTGCCCCGGAGACAATATGAAACGAATCCTCACGCCTTTGATTTTGATTTTTTCGATTGTGCTGACCGCGTGTTCGGCCACCGCCGTATCGACAGCTTCCATCCCTGTGTTCGACTTGGTCACGCGTATCGATCAGCAGGGCGCTGTTGTCATCGAAATCACCCCTCTCAATTTCAACTCGCCCACCGACACGCTCGAATTTGATGTGATAATGGATACTCACTCAATTGACCTGAGCATGGACCTCGCAACCCTGGCGACACTTTCTACAGATACAGGCGTCACGGTACAAGCAACTGTATGGGACGCGCCGCGCGGTGGGCATCACATTGTTGGCAAATTAATTTTCCCTGCCATGCAGGATGGCAAATCCATTTTGGAAGGCGCGGCAAAACTTACCCTCACCATTCTCAACGTGGACGCGCCCATACGTATTTTTGAATGGGTGCTCAAATAAAAAATTACTAAAAAGCGAAAACCATGTCTGACACAAAACAACTCACCCTGCCCATCACCGGAATGACCTGCGCCAACTGCGTCGCCACTGTGGAGCGCAATCTTAAGAAGCTCGACGGCGTCAACACGGCTGTCGTGAATCTTTCCTCCGAACGCGCGCTGGTGGATTTTGATTCTGCCAAACTTGGTTTGCCCGAGATGATCGCGCGTGTGCAACGCGCCGGTTACGGGGTGGCTACTGGCGAGGCCGAGTTGGTCATCAAACATCTCGCCGACGATAACGATGCGCGCCGTTTGGAAAAGGCGCTCGCCAAATTGGAGGGTGTGCTCAAAGCGCAAGTTACATTCACCACCGAAAAAGCGCGCGTGCAATATGTGCCCACCATCATCTCTCAATCTGAATTGCGACGCGCTGTTGTATCCGCTGGTTTCGAAGCGCTCGAACTCGGCGGCGCCGATGAAGATGCAGAAGCCATCGCGCGCGAACATGAAATCAACGTACAACGTCGCTTGCTTATCATCGGCATGGTTTTTACTGCGCCGCTTTTTCTTTTTGCCATGGCCCGCGATTTCGGTTTCCTGCCCGCCGTGTTTTATCAAATGTCGACAATGGCCGGCATGGATTCGATTCCCGCCGCGTGGACCAACTGGCTGATGCTCGCCTTCGCCGCGCCCGTGCAATTTTATGTCGGCGCGCAATATTACGTCAGCGCATTTAAAGCGATTCGCAATCGCTCGGCCAACATGGACGTGCTCATCGCCATGGGTTCCTCCGCCGCATTTTTTTATTCACTGCCCATCACCTTCGGTTGGCTCGTCGGTCACGTTTATTTCGAGACCGCCGCCGTGATCATCACCTTGATTCGACTCGGGAAATTTTTGGAAGCTCGCGCCAAGGGACGCACCTCCGAGGCGATTAAGAAGCTGGTAGGTCTGCGCCCCAAAACAGCGCGGGTCATTCGCGACGGGGAGGCGGCTGAAGTCTCGATCGACTCGGTCCTCCCCGGAGACTTGGTCCTCGTCCGCCCGGGCGAGACGATTCCGGTCGACGGCGTCGTCGTCGAAGGCCGCTCCTCGGTGGACGAGTCTATGCTCACCGGCGAATCGCTCCCCGTCGAAAAAAAGCAAGGCGACCCAGTCATCGGCGCGACGTTGAATAAACTTGGTTCGCTCAAATTTGAAGCCACCAAAGTGGGCCGCGAAACCGCGCTGGCGCGCATCATCAAACTCGTCGAAGATGCGCAAGCCAGCAAGGCGCCGATTCAAAAACTGGCCGACGAAGTGTCAGCGGTCTTTGTGCCGATTGTGATTGTCATTTCTCTGCTCACTTTTGCCACATGGTTTTTCATCGTCCCCCAATTCTCTAATTCTCTAATCTCCAATTCTCCTTTCACCACCGCGCTAATAAACATGGTCGCCGTCCTGGTCATCGCCTGCCCCTGCGCCATGGGACTCGCGACTCCCACCGCCGTCATGGTCGGCACTGGTCGCGGCGCAGAGATGGGCATCTTGTTTAAAAATAGTGAAGCGCTGGAACGCGCGGGGAAAGTTTCGGTAGTTGTGTTGGATAAAACCGGAACGATCACAAAAGGCCAGCCAGCGGTGACGGACATTGTTGTCAGTGAACAGTTTTCAGTGATTAGTGATCAGTCTCCAGTCTCTGGTCTCGATACGCCGCAAAGTGCGCGGCTACCCTTCGACAAGCTCAGGACATCGCTCGACCACCACCAATTCTCCAATTCTCCAATTCTCCCGAATGATCTTTTGCGCCTCGCCGCCTCCGTTGAGCGCGGAAGTGAACACCCCCTCGGCGAGGCCATTTGGGCCGAAGCGACATCGCGCGGACTTGAACTCAGCGAGACCTCGGGGTTTGTGGCCGTGCCCGGGCAGGGAGTCCGCGCGCAGGTGGGGGGGCGCGTGGTGCTGGTGGGCAATGCGCTGATGATGCGCGAGAACAACGTCCCGTTTGAGATGCTCGGGGACGAGGCCACCCGCTTACAGGGCGAGGCGAAGACGGCGATGTGGGTCGCCGTCGATGGGCAGGCGGCCGGTCTGATCGCCGTCGCCGATACATTGAAGGATGGGTCGGTTGAGTCGATCCGCGAATTACAGCGCATGGGTTTGCGCGTTGTGATGATGACCGGCGATAATCAAAAAACCGCCGAGGCCATTGCAAAACAAGTTGGTGTGGATCAAGTTCTCGCCGAAGTTTTGCCCGAAGGAAAATCCAACGAAGTCAAGCGACTCCAAATCGTCAATCGTCAATCGTCAATCGTCAATTTGATTGCCATGGTCGGCGACGGTATTAACGACGCGCCCGCGCTTGCGCAGGCGGACGTAGGCTTCGCCATCGGCACAGGCACAGATGTGGCCATGGCCGCTGCGCCCGTCACGCTGATGAGCGGTGACCTGCACGGCGTAGCGCGCGCGATCAAACTATCGCGCAAGACGCTCAGTACGATCAAGCAAAATTTATTCTGGGCGTTTTTCTACAACGTGGTCTTAATTCCCGCCGCCGCGCTGGGTTATTTAAACCCGATGCTGGCCGCGGGCGCGATGGCCTTCAGTAGTGTGTTTGTGGTGACGAATAGTTTGCGCTTGCGTAAAATGAAAATCTGAACGAAGTTATAGATTTGCGCAGAGAAGGGGATGCCATACTGCATGTGCTTTATATGTCTATTGTCACTGCGCGGCGCGCGGCATAATTCTTATAATGCAGGCAGGAAAGGAAAGGCGCCGCATGCGCAAATCCCCGCAGTTATTATTGTTGCTGATATTGATCTCCTCGGTGTTGAGCGCGTGTTCCTCGCCGGCACAACCGTCTTTGCACATGATGCCACTCGAGCAGATGCCGCCCGATGTGCAGGCCGCGCCGGCGCGGGTGCGCGAAGCCTATCAATTTTCAGCCGCGAATCGGGAGGTGGCTGAAAGCGTTCCCTGCTATTGCGGTTGCGTGGGCATTGGTCACAGTTCCAGTTACGATTGCTACGTGGATGAGGCCTATGATTTTGGCGCTGTGATCTTTGACAAGCACGCTATTGATTGCGGAATCTGCGTGGACATCACGCAGGATGTGATGCAGTTGATGCGCGATGGGAAATCTACGCCCGAAATCGTTGACTTCATTAATAATAGTTATTCCAAACTTGGCTCCCCAACAATGCGTTGAGAAGATGATCAGGAGTAATCCGTATGATAAAGAAAAGAAAAAAGCATGCTAGCAGACTCCCGCTTCCGCTCATCTTTTTTGCGGGAGGCTTGCTTTTGTTGGCCGTGACTGTGCTCCTGTTCGCCGAAGGCGGCAACCAGAATGGAGGTGGCGGGACACCCGCCATCAGCGTGGACAAGGGGCTGATTGATTATGGTTATGTCAAGCTGGACACCGACCTGACCTTTTCGATCGTCGTCACCAATAGCGGGGACGGCGTTCTAAGATTTACAGAGGCGCCGTACATTGAGATCAAGGAGGGCTGTTGACCCCCCGACCTGACCATCGGTTCGATGGTCCTTCAGCCGGGCGAAAGCACAACCATCACCTCCGCCGTGTTTATGATGCACGCGGGCATGGATGGGCCGCACGACTTCCGCATCCACCTTGTGACCAATGATCCGAATCAGCCAGACTTGGAAGTGCAAGTGTTGTCTAACTGGGGCCCGTGAAGCGATTGGATGATGAAAAAAATTTGGTTCCTGTTGTTGGGAATACTATTTTCCCTGGCCGCCTGCCTGAGCCAGCCCACGGAAATTTTTGGCGAAACAGTCAACGTGAATAGTGGCGCATACACCAACGTCAACGCGCAGGAATTGCGCGCCATGTTGAAGAGCAAGGACTTTATTTTCGTTAACGTTCACATTCCTTTTGCGGGGGATATTGCTGGCACAGACTTTTCGATTCGGTACGATCAAATCACCGCCGCGGCTAATCTTGCGCAACTGCCAGCCGATAAGAATGCAAAAATTGTTTTATATTGCCGCAGTGGGCGAATGAGCACGATAGCCGCCGAGGCGCTCGTTTTGCTTGGATACACCAACATCTGGAATCTCAGCGGCGGGATGGTGGAATGGGAACAGGCTGGATACGAAATCGAGCGATAAAGTATAGCGGAGCTGTGCATTGAGTCGATTCTATGCTCAGAGACTGTTTCTTAACTAGCCACCCGACACTTTCGAATCAAGTGGTGGTCGAGCGATGTCCTGAGCTTGTCGAAGGGTAGCCGGAGGTACTCCGAGGGGCGTATTGAGACCAGATTTAGGACAGTTTCGCTGTTCGGTGGTCTCGACCACGGCACTTGCGTTCGTGGCAAGTGTACGGCGGTGGTGGTTGAGTAGCGTACTTGGCGTATCGAAACCCACCGCCTACCCTTCGACACCTTCGGTCAGGACATCGCTCGACCAGCAGAGTTCCTTTCGACCAAACTGTCGGGTGACTAG
>VFKQ01000136.1 GCA_009885445.1 Anaerolineaceae bacterium
GCAAATGCAATCCACGGCAAAAGTCGCTTTGCAAAACGGCTGGCTGTGGCTGGCCTTCCTCGAAGTGGACGGAGTCAAAGCCGCCGGCGCGTTGAACTTTGATTATGGCAATCGTCTGTGGGGCTACAACTCGGGAGTCAACCGCGCGTTCAATGAGCTGTCGCCGGGATGGGTTCTGCTGGCGCACAGCCTGCAATGGGCCATCAAGCACGGACGCATTGAATTCGACTTCATGCGCGGCAACGAAGATTACAAATATCGCTTCGGCGCGCGGGATAGATTGGTAATGCGGGTCGTGGTGCGGCGCGGGTAAAATGGGGATATATAAAAAATATTTTTGCCACGGATTTCACGGACGCTTCGCGCACAGATTTTTAATAAATCCGTGAAAATCAGTGAAATCTGTGGCTAAGAATTTGTTTTTGATTTGGAAAGTAAAACTGAGGCTAAAAGAAAACCATGACCCACAAAATCATCGACGGAAAAATGCACGCGCAGGTTATCAAAGACGATGTGAAACTGCGTGTGGAAAAATTAAAAGAACTGGGCTGGCCGCCGCGCCTGGTCTCGATTGGCATCGGTGACAGTCCGGCGGTTGCTTTGTACATGAAGCACCAGCAACGCGCCGCTGAGACGGTGGGCATTGCGTATGAGCATCGTCACTACCCGTCAGATATTACACAGCGCGAAGTGATGGCCGCCATCCAAACGCTGAACGTCGACCCGCGCGTGACGGGCATTATTTTGCAACGTCCCGTGCCGCAGACTCTGGACTTGGAAGAATTGGAAAACGCCATCCAGCGCAGTAAAGACGTAGAGGGTATGAGCTCGGCCAACATCGGCAACATCGTCTACGGCGACTCGTCGCTGGGTCCGTGTACATCGCTGGCCTCGGTGGAGCTGTTGCGCTCGACGGGATTAAACCTGCGCGGACTCGAAGTGGTCGTCGTCGGCGCATCTGAAATTGTGGGCAAGCCCGTGGCGCTGATGCTGGTGGAGGAACTGTGCACGGTGACCATCTGTCACATTGGCACGCGCAATCTCACTTATCACACGCGCCAGGCAGACGCCGTCATTGTTGCGGTGGGCAAGCCCGGCCTGATCACCGCAGACATGATCAAACCCGGCGCGGCGGTGATTGACATCGGCATCAACCAGATTGATGTGATCCTGCCGGATGGAACCATCGGCAAGAAAACCGTCGGCGATGTGGACTTTGAAGGTGTGCAACAAGTGGCGGGTTGGATCACACCCGTTCCGGGCGGGGTGGGTCCCGCCACCGTGGCGATGTTGTTGCGTAACACCGTCGTCGCCACCGAGCGCCAGAAGTTGAAGTGTGAAGAGGAAATGAGGAAGTAACAAAAAGAACGGCCGAGTCCGCTCTTTTTGTTATCAGCAACTTTGCGTCGCGCCCAGCGTAGACATGGACTACAATGAAAAAGCTATTTGGAGCACATCAATGAAACTCACTGTTACCAACCTCGGCAAACAATACCGCCGCGACTTTTGGGGACTCAAAGATTTTTCCCTTGAGATCAAACCTGGAATTCTAGGCTTACTCGGACCCAACGGCGCGGGCAAATCCACATTCATGCGCATGCTCGCCACCATCACCAAACCCACCGATGGGCAAATCCTGTGGGACGATATTAATATCGTCCAGCATCCTGATACATTACGCGC